>JBLMXS010000074.1:0-5059 GCA_050257895.1 Thiohalocapsa sp. | reverse complement strand
CCGCCCCAGAATCTCGGCCGACCCGTAAGACATCGATCTTGCGCTATCGCTAGCTCCAACTCAAAGCCGGCATCCCGCATTCCTTCGCCGGCCGCAAGGCGTCCCTCACCGGAGGGACACGCTTTTGAGGACTAGCGCATCTCGAACCTGGCGGACTACCTGGTGCCGGTGAATGCCGAAATCCCCGAGATCGAGACGATCTTTGTCGAGGAGCAGGACCGCGTCATCAACCGGGCCGGCGTCAGAGCGGCTTCTCGCGCTGACTTGAAGCGCAATGGAACAAGTTCTCTTTGTCACACCGGCGAAGGCCGTTGGGCGCAGACGCGCGTGCAATCCGTTGCTCCGCGGCTGGCGCTTCGCTAGGCTGCACGGGCGCCACCACCCATGGGGTCGGACTGATGCGCTCCGCTCTCGCCGCCGGCCTGCTTGCCCTGTTCTCCCCAGCCGTCGCGCTGGCCCAGACGCCGGTGCCGCCGGCGCCCGCTGCCCCGTCCGCGCAGGAGGCGGCGCCCGCCGCCCGCAGCCGCGGCGGCGACATCACCCGCGACGTTTACATCGAGCGCGCCAGGCGCAATGCCGAGCGACGTTTCGACCGTATGGATACCAACCATGACGGCATCCTGACGCCGGACGAGCGGCGCGCGGCGCGGACGCGGCGACACGCATCGCCGGCTAAGGAGCAGCCGCAATAGCAGGCACACGCCTACCGCAGAGGAGCCCCGCCATGCCTGATGAAGCGACGCTCGCCAGCCGTTCCGATACGACCGGAGATCCTTCGCTCAAGATAAAGGGCCTCGACCACGTGGTGCTGCGGGTCGCCGATATCGACCGCGCCATCGCCTTCTACGAAGAGGTGCTGGGCTTGCACGTCGAGCGCCGCTTGCCCGAGATCGGCCTCGTGCAATTACGCGCCGGCGCCGCGATGATCGACCTCGTGCCGCGCCGCGAGGACGAGGACGAAGGCCGCAACATGGATCATTTCGCGGTCCGCATCGAGGCGATGGACCCGCCTGCCCTAATGGCGCATTTGCGGCGTCACGGCGTCGATCCCGGCGAGGTGCGCCGCCGCTACGGCGCCGAGGGCTACGGCTCGTCGATCTACATTACCGACCCGGACGGCAACACGGTCGAGCTGAAAGGCCCGCCCGAGACCGCCGCTTGAGACGGACCGCGGGCATGTTGCCCGCATGCGGCCGGGACAGCCGCGATCCAGGCTTCAGCCGGCGCTCTCCGCCGCGGCCAGCGCTTGGCGCGCCAGTGCCAGGTTGACCGGGCGTCCGGCGCCGAGGGCGAGACGGTCGAGGCAGGCGGCCAGCGCGGCGGCGGCAGCGAAAGTCCGCTCCATCCGGCGCGTCAAAAAATCGATGACCGCCGGCTGCACGCGCAATTGCCGGTCGGCGAAGTGCTTGACCAGCAGCGCGGCGAGCAGCGCGTCGTCGGGCGGCAGGATCGCGACCGCCGGCATCGCGCGCAGGCGCGAGGCGAGATCCGGTAAGGCGAGCGGCCAAGTCGCGGGCGCTTGGCACGCCGCGATCACCAGGAAGGTGCCCGCCTCCCCCGCGCAATTGCACAGATGCAAGAGGGCCCGCTCCGGCGCCGCCTCGGCGTCATCGAGCGCGACGGCGCCCACGGCCGCCAGCCGATCCGGTTCGGCCGCTGCCAGGGCCGCGCCGTCGACCGGCGCCGCGCCGCTCTGCGTTCGCCACAGATGCAACAGATGCGTCTTGCCCGATTGCGCCGGCCCATAGAGCACCAGGCTGCGGGCCGGCCAGTCGGGCCAGCGCTCGATCCAGCCGAGCGCCGCCTCGTTGCATCGCGACACCAGGAAGTCGCCGCGACCGAGCGCCGGGCGGTGCGGCAGGTCGATCGCCAGCTGCTTCATCGCACTCGGGTCAGCGCCGTGACACTTTCGCTCTCGCGCTCGGGGGGCGGCGTGTCGACCGGCGGCCGCCGCGAATCGTAGAGGCTGCTGTTGCGGTAACAGGCCAGCGCGAAACGCGCCAGGACGCCGATCACCGCTGCCGCCGGCACCGCCACCAGGACGCCGACAAAGCCATAGAGCGTGCCGCCGGCGAACAGCGCGAAGATCACCCAGACGGGGTGCAGGTGGATGCGCTCGCCGATCAGCTTGGGGGTTAGGAAGTTGGCTTCGACAGTCTGGCCGACCGCGAAGATGGCACATACCGTCAATATCGCACCCCAGCTGCCGTACTGGTTGGCGGCCAGCCCGATCGCCAGGATGAACCCGGTCGTCGCGCCAAGGATCGGGATGATCGCCAGCACGCCGATCAACAGGCCGACCGCCAGCCCCGAGGCGATGCCGGCGATCGTCAGCGCGATGCCGTAGTAGATCGCCAGAACGAGACACACGAGCGCCTGGCCGTGGACAAAGCCGACCAGCGTGTCGCTGACCAGCCGCGCCTGGCCGCGCACCGTCTCGAGCGAGTCGCGCGGCAGGTAGGAGTCGATATGCGCGACCATCGTGTCCCAATCGCGCAGCAGGAAGAACGTGACGATCGGCGTCACCACCACCAGCGAGATGATGTTGAGGATCGCCAGGCTGCTGGTGATCATCCCCTGCACCAGCCCCGCCAGCCATGTCACCGCCTCGGCCAGCTTGGTGCCGAGGACGTCGCGCACCCGGGCAACGTCTTCTGCCGGGAGATGCTGCTGCAGCAGCGCGAGCCAGTTGTTCAGCTGGTCCTGCAGCGCGCGCACCAGGTTCGGTACGCGGCCGATCAGCTGCACGATCTGGCCCTGGATCAGCGGCACCAGCACGACGAGGAGCGCCGCCAGGCCGAGCAGGAACAGGATGACGACGGCAAGACTGGCGACATTGCGGTGCAGGCCGGCCCGCTCCAGCCGGCCGACGGCGGGCGCCAGCACATAGGCGATGGCAAAGCCGGTCGCGAACGGCATTAGGATGCTCTGCACCAGCCCCAGCGCGAAGATCGCCAGCAGCAGCAGCCCGAGCCAGAACAGCGTGCGGTAGAGGCGCGGGCTCATGAGCGGTCCGCGCGGCGGAGGATGCGGGTCAAGCGGACGAGGTAGGCAGAGCCGGACAGCACTGTCGTCGCGGCCACAACCCAGACCAGCAGCGACTTCGCCGGCTCGATGCCGTCGCCGAGCCCGATCGCCAGCGCAAACAGCACGAACCCGACCAGCGCCAGCTGCACCAGCGTATTGATCTTGCTGATGAAGAGCGGATCGAACCGGGTTGGTGCAGCGACCGCCCGCGCCACCGCGAAGCCGAGGACGATCAGCACGTCCCGCAACACGACCAGGCCGACGAGCCACGCCGGCAGCTGGCCATCGATTGCCAGCGTCACATAGACGGCGGTCAACAGCGCCTTGTCGGCGGCCGGATCGAGCACCGCCCCGAGCCGCGTGCGGCGGTTGAAGCGCTTGGCGATGTAGCCGTCGAGCCCGTCCGACAGGCCGGCAGCGATAAACAGCCAGAACGCGGCGACATGCCGCTCGTCTAGGATCAGCCAGATCGTAAACGGCACCGACAGGAGCCGCACCAGCGTGATCAAATTGGGGAGATTGAGGTCCGGCGGGATTAGCGTCGCGCGCCGCGCCATCGGTCGCGACGTTGCCAGTTCCGGGGCCAGTTCGGGGCCGGGCGTCACCTCCGGGACCATACCAATCGGCTTTCTCGGGCTTTCGCGGGGCGCGTCAGGGAACGGCGTCCGACCCGCGGCGCGCCAGCCGCCACACCGGATCGCCGCGCACCAGGTCGAAGCTGACACCGGCGAGGCCGGCCTTCAAGTCGTCGATGCTGCCGCCGTAGCCGATCTCGATCGTTGCCTCCTGCCGCGACAGCGCCACCAGCGTTATCTTGCGGATCAAGGGCAGGCTCGCAAGCCGCTCGCGCGCGCCAATCCAGTCATCGAGGCCGGCAATCGGCAGCACCGCGGTCAAGGTGCCGAGCTGGTCATAGGCCGGCGCCGCTTCCTTCTTCCAGCCGCCATCGATGCCGGCGGCGACGAGCGTCGCGGCGCGCTGCAGCAGCGCATCGGCGTTCTCGCCCGGATTGGCGGTGATCGCCTCGGTGTGGCTGGCGACGAGGCGGCCGGCGCGATAGCGCCGCCCCGCGATGTCAATGCCGTCGGGGCTGGCCGGCTGGCCGCGCAATGCCGCCACCAGCACGACGGCGTCGCCGCCGCCGTTGCGCTTGGCGATGGCCGCGAGCGCCTCGGCATTGCCGGCCCGCGCCTTGTCGCCGTCGACGGTGGCGATGTCGGCGGCATCGCCGAGCGGCACGAGGAGGTGCGCCGCATTGTCTGCCCCATCGCTCGACCCGCGCTCTTCCCAGACGGCGCGCCACGGGTTGGGGTCTTCCCACAGCCGCAGCTGTCCGTCGGCCTGGTAGACCGGCAGGACGACGAGCGGCTTTGCCGCCGCCTCGACGCTTGCCGTGACGCCAGCGTTGCGCAAGACGCGGCGCGCCTGGTCCGGGCGGAAATGGAAGGTGTACTCGGCGAGGTAGCGCACCGCCGACATGCGCTCGTTGGCGACCTCGAAGCTGGCGACGAGGGCGGTCAGCGTTCGGTCGTCGAGCTTCGCGAGCTTTGCTGCGGCCTCGGCCGGCAGGCTGGCGCCGCCGACCTGGGCGGCCACTGCGGCAAGCGCCCGGCGCTGCCCGTCGAGGCGCGCCATGTCGCGCGCCTTGACGACGGTGTCGGCGGTGGCGTCGACCTTGACCGTGGCGGAAAACGGGTCCGTCTCCTCGGCATATCCCGGATGCCACGGCATGGCGAGCACCGCCAGCGCCAGGATTGCGGCCCCCGCGATCCGGTACGCGGCCGCGGCCGCCCGCGCCAGCGCATTCTCCGCCGCCGACGGCCGGCTCATGGCAAACCCGATGTGCAAAACTGCCTCTGTTCCCTATGGTGCGCGCGGCATCGCCGCGTCGGTCGCCCGGGGACCGCCCCGGGCCGCAAGCTGCGGTGATAGCGCAGTTTTCGCCGCGACGCCATCGCTGCCGGGGTCGAGAAGAGGAGCGCGGGGAATGGCGAGGCTGAAGCTCGGCGTCCTGATTTCCGGCCGCGGCAGC
>JBLMXS010000073.1:0-5089 GCA_050257895.1 Thiohalocapsa sp. | reverse complement strand
ATTACAAGGATTATGTCCCGAAATACCCAAACATGCTGCGGGCCGCCTGGGGGTTCACGGTGGAGACCGCGACCCAGGGGCTGCGCATGGTGCTGAGCGGCGTCTTCGACACCTACCCGCGGCTCAAGATCATCCTCGGCCATCTCGGCGAGGGACTGCCGTTCCTGTTGTGGCGCACCAACATGGCGCTCACTCGCGACGGCGCCGGCCCGACTTGGTTCCGCGACACGTTCTGCGAGCATTTCTGGATCACCACGAGCGGCTTCTTCTCCGATCCGGCGCTGTTGTGCTGCGTCCAGGAGATGGGCGTGGAGCGCATCCTGTTCTCGGTCGACTACCCGTTCGTCGAGAACAAGCCTGGCACCGACTGGGTCGCCCGCATCCCGCTATGCGCCGAGGACAAGGCCAAAATATTGAGCGGAAACGTCAAACGGCTGTTGAGGATGTGATGCGGGGTTTGCGGAGGACCTTCTCGGTCCGTCATGGCCGGGCTTGACCCGGTCATCTCCAGGGACCGGCGATGGGTTCGCCTGATCGCAGAGATGCCCGGGTCAAGTCCGGGCATGACGAGTGATAATCGTTACAGGTAGATGTGACCCGCACCGGCAACCCGTGAAACAACAGGGGAACTGCGCATGAAAATCCTCGGTGTCCATCCCGGCGGGCTGATGTACACGAAGATCTTCCTGCGGCTCGAGCCGCTCGGGCTGGAGCTGGTGGCGGCCGCCGCGCGGGCGGCCGGGCACGAGGTGCAGCTGATTGACCTGCAGGTCGAGACGCCCGCCGCCGTGCTGCGGCTGGTGCGCGACTGGCGGCCGCAGGTCGTCGCCTTCTCGCTCAGCTATCTCGCCAATGTCCCGGAGATCATCGATCTCGCCAAGGCGATGAAGGAACAATCGCCGCAAACCGTCGTCGTCGTCGGCGGCCACAGCGCCTCGTTCGTCGCCAAGGCGATCCTCGAGCACGCCGAGGGGGCGGTCGATTGCGTCTTGAAGGGCGAGGGCGAGGCCGTGCTGCCGCCGCTCCTCGATGCGATCGAAGCGGGCCGCGACCTCACGACATGCCCCGGCGCGGTCACCGCCGATGGCGAAGGGCCGCCGCCCGGCTTCGTGCATTCGCTGGACACGCTGTTGCCGGCGCGCGATCTCCTACGCCACCGCAAGAAATATTTTCTCGGTATTCTCGATCCGTGCGCCTCAATCGAGTTTTCGCGCGGCTGCCCGTGGGACTGCTCGTTCTGCAGCGCCTGGACGTTTTACGGCCGCAGCTACCGTGTCATCAGCCCGGAGCGGGTGATCGAGGATCTGCGCGCGATCAAGGAGCCGGGCATCTTTATCGTCGACGACGTCTCGTTCGTCCACGAGGAGCACGGCATGCGGCTCGGCGAGGCGGTGGCGAGCGCCGGCATCAAGAAGGAGTACTACCTGGAGACCCGCGGCGACGTGCTGTTGCGCAACAAGGAGGTCTTCAAGTTCTGGCGCGATCTCGGAGTCAAGTACATCTTCCTCGGGCTCGAGGCGATCGACGAGGACGGACTGAAGAAATATCGGAAGCGGGTGCCATTGGGGCGCAATTTCGAGGCGCTCGAATTCGCCCGCTCGCTCGGCATCCGCATCGCCATCAACCTGATCGCCGACCCCGATTGGGACCACGAGCGCTTCCGCGTGGTGCGCGAGTGGTGTCTCGAAGCGCACGACATCGTCAATATCAGCGTCAACACGCCCTATCCCGGCACCGAGAGCTGGCTGACCGAGGAGCGCCGGCTGCAGAGCCGCGACTATCGCCTCTTCGACATCCAGCATTGCGTGTTGCCGACGCGGCTGCCGCTCGCGGAGTTCTACGACGAGCTGGTGACGACGCAGCGCGCGATCTACCAGAAGCATCTCGGCCTCATCGGCCTGCGGCGCTTCGCCGGCGACGCGGCGCGGCTGCTCATGCGTGGCCAGACCAATTACGTGCGCGGCCTCTTCCAGATGAACAACGTCTATCGCACCGACCTCCTGCTCGCGGACCACCAGCGGCCCGTCAAATACGAGATCCCGCTGCCGCCGCCGGCGGCGCCGGTGACCCCGGCGCGCGGTCGCGACCTCTACGTCCACCCGCCCAGAGGCCGCGCCGGCCGCGCCATCACCGAGGCCACCGAACGCTTCGTCGACGAAACCCGCATGGGCGCGACGCCGTAGCTCTCGCCGGGACCGCCGGCGTCCCGCCGGCATTGCGCACGCCTACGGGCCGCTGCAGGATGCATCGCGGCATGCCCCCACCCTAACCCTCCCCCGCAAGCGGGGGAGGGATGTGACGGAGCGGCGGCGGAAGGCATGCCCTTCCCCGCAAGCGAGGAAGAAGCTCCCTCCCCCGCTAGCGGGGGAGGGTTGGGGTGGGGGTAATTTGGCGCGGCAGCGACAGGACGATGAGTCATGACGATCACCCACCAAACAGCCAAATCGGTCGATCTCGCTACCCTTCGCGCCTGGCTTGCCGATGGCGGCGAGACGGCGTTCCTCGACGTGCGCGAGGAAGGCCAGCACGGCGCCGGTCACCCGCTGCTCGCGGTCAACCTGCCATATAGCCGGCTGGAGATCGACATCGGCCGGCTGGTGCCGCGGCGGGGCTGCCGCATCGTGCTGGTCGATGACGGCGACGGGGTGGCGGCGCGCGCAGCGCGACATCTGGCCGGGCTTGGCTACAGCGACGTCAGCGTGCTGGACGGCGGTGTCGCCGCCTGGGCCACGCGGTACCCGCTATTCCCGAGTACCAACGTGCCGAGCAAGGCGTTCGCCGAGATCGTCGAGATCGACCGCCACACGCCGCACGTGAGCCCCGCCGAGCTCGACCGCATGCGCCATGCCGGCCAGAAGGTGGTGGTGCTCGACAGCCGCACGCTCGACGAATTCAACCGCTTTCACGTGCCGGGCGCGATCAGCTGCCCCGGCGCCGAGCTGGTGCACCGCTTCACCGACCTGGTGCCGGACCGCGACACGCTGGTCGTCGTCTCCTGCGCCGGCCGCACCCGCAGCATCATCGGCGCGCAATCGCTGATCAATGCCGGCGTGCCGAACCGGGTCGCCTCGTTGCAGGGCGGGACCCAAGCTTGGCGGCTCAGCGGCCTCGAGCTGGAGCGCGACACAGGGGCCCGGCTGAGCGCGGTCAGCGACGCCGCCGCTGCCGCCGCGCGCGCTCTCGCCGCCACCGTCGCGGCGCGCTTCGGCGTCCGCCATATCGATCGCCGGACATTGGTCGAATGGCAGGCGGATAAGGGGCGGACGACCTATCTGCTCGACGTGCGCACGCCGGATGAATTCGCCGCCGGCCATCTGGCCGGCTCGCTGTCGGCGCAGGGCGGCCAACTAGTGCAGGCGATCGACCGCTGGGTCGGCACCCGCGGCGCTCGCCTCGTGCTGGTCGACGACAGTGGCACGCGCGCGATCATGACGGCGCATTGGCTGCAGCAGATGGGGTGGGACGTCGCGGTGCTCGAGCGCGCCCTCGACGGCGTCGCGCTGGAGCCCGGCCCGGAGCCGGAGGCCGCGGGGCTTCCCGACGTGCTGCGGATCGGCATCCCCGAGACGCGCCACTGGCTGGAGAGCGGCGCCGCCGCGGTCGCGGTCATACCGAGCGAGGATTACCGCCGCGCGCATCCCGAGGAAGCGCTATGGGCGATCCGGCCGCGGCTCGACCGGCTGCCGAGGAGCATCCTCGGCGCCAGCCGCGTCGTCCTTTTCGCGACCGATGAGGCGGTCGGCGCCCTCGCGGCGGCCGATCTCGCCGAACTGGCCAGCGGCCCGGTGGCGCTGGTCGACGGCGGGGTTGCGGGGTGGCGTGCCGCGGGCGGTCCGTTCGCCGCCTCGCCCGAGGTCCCAAGCGACGACGAGCGGATCGATTACATCTTCTGGAACCACGACCGCCACGCCGGCAACGAGGCGGCGATGCGAGCCTATCTGCAGTGGGAGACCGAATTGCCGGCCGAGATCGCCCGCGACGGCCTCGCCGGCTTCCGTCTCGCCGCGGGGTAGGGCGCCGTGCCCCCAGACCGTCATCCCCGGGCTTGACCCGGGGATCCACGTGCGGCCGACGGATGGCCGGGTCAAGCCCGGCCATGACGATGAAGAGTGGGTGGTAGTTTCGGGCCCACTACGAGGTGCGGGCCATCACCAGCGTGTTGGCCTTGGCGTTCAGCGTCTCGATGAGGCCGTTGATGCCGCGGCTGCGCAGGATCGCGGCGAATTCGGAACGCCGCGTCGCCAGTTCGCTGATCGTGCCGTCGAGGTAGACGTCGGCGATCTGCCACGCGCCGCCGTTCTGCCGCATCAGATAGTTGATGTTGACCGGCTCGCCGTTCGATTTGACGATCTGACTGGTGATGATGACGCCGGCGCCGGTCGGCTGCTCGCCGGTCACCTGCAGACGCTCGCCCGAATAGCTGTCGAACCGCTCGGCGTAGATCGCCGCGACATACCGCTCGAATGCCTGGCTGACCTGCTGGCGCTGCGCCTCGCTCAGGGTTGCCCATTCCGGCCCGACCGCCAGCCGGCTCATGAACGGGATGTCGAAGACCCGGCGAACCGTCGGCTCGATCTGCGCGAAGCGGCCGTGGGCGCCGAGCGCCGGCCCGTTGCGCATCGTGTAGAGCAGCGTGTTGTACAGGGTGCGGACCGGCTCGCTGCCGCCGGCACCCATCGCCGCGGCGGGCGGCGCCGTCAAGGACAAGCCGGGGGCGGCGAGGGCGAGGGCGAGGACGAAGGTAGCAAGCGGCAAGCGCCGCTGTCCTTTGAGCGTCGAGCGTTTCATGAGGCACTCACTGGGCGTTGTGGCGTCGCGCTGCGATCCGTGGCGACAACCGGTTACGTGATCTCCATTCGCCGCTATTCAAGCGACCTGTCATTTGACTGGGCATCTTGCCGCAGGAGGCTGTGCTAGCCGGCAATTCCGGCCGCAATGGGGCCGCGATGCGGCAAGTTTGGCGCATGCTAGGAAGGCTTGCCGGCTGCGGCCGCGAGCAGCGCCGTCACCTCGTCGTCGGTCATCTGATGGAAGTCGCCGTAGTAGTAGCCGATCGCGCCGAGCCCCGTCGGGGTGGCGACGCAGACCG
>JBLMXS010000072.1:0-3424 GCA_050257895.1 Thiohalocapsa sp. | reverse complement strand
ACTGGGAGAGCGTCCTGCCCTTCTTCAAGAAGGCCGAGAACCAGGAGCGCGGTGCCGACGAGTTTCACGGCGCGGGCGGCCCCTTGCGCGTCTCCAACCCGGTGCATTCGCCGCTGGGCGACGCGATGGTGCAGGCGGCGATCGAAGCCGGCATCCCCGCCAACCCGGATTTCAACGGGGCGCGCCAGGAAGGCGTCGGCTACTACCAGACGACGACCGGCAACCGCGCCCGCTGGAGCGCCGCCAAGGCCTATCTGAAGCCGGCCCGCAATCGCCCGAACCTCAAGATCGAGACCAATGCGCATGCCTGCCGCGTTTTGATCGAGAACAACCGCGCGGTCGGCGTCGAATACCAGACGCCGCGGGGTCCGGCGATCGCCCGCTGCCGCGGCGAGGTCATCGTCTCGGGCGGCGTCTACGGCTCGCCGCAGCTCTTGCAATTGTCGGGTCTGGGGCCCGGCGAATTATTGCAGCAGCAGGGCATTGCGGTGGTGCGCGACATGCCGGGGGTCGGCGCCCATCTGCACGACCACTTCAACACCTACCTGGTGTGGCGCTGCTCGCAGAAGGTGACGATCAACGATCTCGCGGCGAGCGGCGTCAAAAAGCTGGTTGCCGGGGCGCAATACGTCTTCACCCGCTCTGGCCACCTGTCAAACGCCGGGATCTACGCCGGCGCTTTCGTCAAGAGCGACCCGCGCCTCGAACAGCCCGATCTGCAGATCAACATGTTCGGCTGGAGCGCCCTCGAGCGCCTGCGGACCGGCATCAGGCCGCACCCGTTCTCGGCCTTCACATTGTCGCCGGTGCACCTGCGCCCCGAGGGCCGCGGCTCGGTCAGGATCAAGAGCCCGGACCCGCTCGCGCCGCCCGCGATCCAATTCAACTTCCTCGCCAGCGACTACGACTTCCAGGCGCTGATCTACGGCAGCCGGCTAGCGCGCAAGATCGCGGCGCAGCCGGCGCTGAGGCCGTTTATCGTCGAGGAGGTGATCCCCGGCCCGGCTTGCGAGACCGACGACCAGTTCGTCGAGGAGATCCGCGTGCGCGGCGTCTCCAACCTGCACCCGGTCGGCACCTGCCGCATGGGGCCTGACAGCGATTTAACCGCGGTCGTCGACCCGCGCCTCAGGGTGCACGGCATCCAAGGGCTGCGCGTCGCCGACGCCTCGATCATGCCGCAGGTCCCCGGCGGCAACACCAACGCCCCCTCGATCATGATCGGCGAGAAATGCGCCGCGATGATCCTCGAAGACGCAAGGCAGGACGCACGCGCCGCATAGCTCGCCTGCACGGCATGCGGCGTTGGCGGGTGTTCTGCCTGCGCAATCGGCGTACAGTGCCCGCGACGATATGACCGCGGGAGGTGATGCCATGCAGTACCGCCGGATCTCGGCCGATTGCCATCTCGACCTGCCGTGGCTTCCGCCGGAGCTGTTCGTCGAGAATTCTTCGCGGGAACTCCGAGACCGCATGCCCTATGTCGAGGAGGGGCCGGACGGCCCGCAATGGGTGACGAAGGCCGGGGTCGCGATGGGCCTCGTAGGCGGCACCGGCTCGGTCGGCGGCAAGTATGTCGCCGGACAGAACTACCGGCTCGACAAGATGGCCGAGACCGGCTTCTTCGACGACGGCAGGAAGGGCATCCGGCGCCCCGGCGATCCTGATTTGCGCATCAAGGACATGGAGCGGGACGGGGTCGACGCCGAGATCATCTTCGGCATCCTGGGGGTCGCCTCGCGCGTCCAGGATTACGAGGCGGCCAACGAGATGCTGCGCATCTACAACGACTGGCTGAAAGTGTTCTGCAGCAAGTATCCGGAGCGCCATGTCGGGCTCGCCTGCCTGCCCTACGGTGACATCGACGCCGCCGTCACCGAGGTGCACCGCGTCGCCAAGCTCGGCCTCAAGGGGCTTGAACTGTCGTGCTCGTGGGACATGGAGCCGATGTGGCACCCGTGCTGGGACAAGCTCTGGCAGGCGGTCAACGACGTGCAGCTGCCGTTGCATTTCCACACCTTCCCGTCGACCCCGAGGAGCGTGCGCGAGCGGGCGCCGGGGATGTCGCGCCGAGCCGCGCAGTTCACCGGCGTCGCCGGGTTCCAGATGAACCTGATCAACATCATCGCCGCGATCATCGGCGCCAACGTGCTGGAGCGCTTCCCGAACTTGCGCATCGGCTTTGGCGAAAGCGGCATCGGTTGGCTGCCCTACGCGCTCGACCGCATGGATTTCGAGTGGGAGGACCGCTTCCGCGATCTCGGGCTCAAGATGAAGCCCAGCGAATACTGGCGCCGGCAGTGCCGCGCGACGTTCCAGTTCGACCGCATCGGCGCGCGGCTGGTCGAGGAGATCGGCGTCGAGACCTTGATGTGGGGCTCCGACTACCCGCACCCCGACGGCGTCTGGCCGGAAAGCTCGCGCTACATCGAGGAGCAGTTCGCCGGCCTGTCACCAGAGGCGATCCACAAGATCACCTGCGAGAACGCCGGCAAGTTCTACGGCTTGATCAACTGACGTAATAGCCCCTCTCCCGCATTGCGGGAGAGGGTGGCGAGCGCAGCGAGCCGGGTGAGGGTCTCGCCGCCGCGTACCCTCACCCTCCCATCGCCGCGCGATGGGCCCCTCCCTCTCCCGCGGTGCGGGAGAGGGGCCATAAGGAGAAGCGAATGTCGTATGACCTGCTGATCAAGAACGGCCGCGTTGTCGACGGCACCGGCGGTCCCTCCTATCGCGGCGACGTCGCGGTCGCGAACGGCAAGATTGTCGAGATCGGCAAGCTGTCCGGCACCGCGAAGGAGACGGTCGACGCGCGCGGCCAGGTCGTCGCGCCCGGCTTTATCGACAACCATTGCCATTACGACGCGCAGGTTACCTGGGACCCGCTGTGCTCCTACAGCTGCGACCACGGCGCCACCTCGGTGATCTTCGGCAACTGCTCCTTGTCGCTGGCGCCGGTGCACAAGGACCGGGCGAAGCAGCGGCGGCTGTCGGAGTTCCTCTCCTATGTCGAGGCGATCCCGATGGAGGTGCTCGACACGCTGGAATTCACCTGGGAGCGTTTCCCGGATTACCTCGACCAGATGGATAGGAACCTCGGGGTCAATGTCGGCAATCTGATCGGCCATACCGCCGTGCGCTACTACGTGATGGGCGACGACTGCCAGAAGCGCACCGCCAGCGACGACGAGATCAAACAGATGCAGGGCCTCGTGCGCGAGGGCATCGAGGCCGGCGCGCTAGGCCTCTCGGTGTCGCGCAACCAGGGGCATTTCGACCCGCAGGGCGTCCACATCCCGGCGCTGTGGGCCGACGAGAAGGAGATCTTCGCGCTTGCCGACGTGTTGCGCGAGCTCGGCACCGGCCTCATCCAATCCGGCGGCGGCAACGGCGCCGAGACCAAGGACGGGCTGATGAGCCGGCT
>JBLMXS010000071.1:0-4946 GCA_050257895.1 Thiohalocapsa sp. | reverse complement strand
CCTTCGCGCACCCGCCGCCGGTCGTTCGGGTGCTGCAGGTAGCAGTAGTTGAAGCTCGGCTGCACCGTGGGGTCGGCCGAGGCCAGCCGGACATAGCCGGAGCCGTCAGGCAGGCCGAGCGTGCAGTGGATACGCGCCGCCCGCTCCGGCGGGACGTCGCCGACGAGGTATTTGGTGCGCACGCCGGGGTTCTTCTCCGCCCGTTCGTCGACCACGGTGCTGGTGCGCAAGAGCATGTCGTTGGCGCGGTCCGACCCCTGCGAGGTGTAGTGCAGCGCGAAATGCACCGCGTCGCGATGGGTTTCGAGCGGCACGCCGTCCTTGACCTTGAACGTCGTCTGGGCGCTGCAGTGGTTCATCAAGTTCTGCCCGACCCCCGGCAGATCGCGCACCACGGCGATGCCGTGCTCGCGCAGATGGTCCTCCGGACCGATCCCCGACAGCATCAACAGATGCGGCGAGCGGATCGCGCCGGCGCTCAGCACGACGCGGTCGGCGGCGACGCGGAACACCTTGCCGCCGCTTTCGGCCTCGACGCCGACGGCGCGGCCGTCCTCGATCAGGATCTTGCGGGCGAAGACGCCGCCGCGCACGGTCAGGTTGAGGTGATGGCGCACCCGGCTGAGGTGGCTCAGCGCCGTGCTGACCCGTACCCCGTCGATATTGTTGGACGGCGAGACGCCGAGCCCGGCCGGGTTGCGGCCGTTCTTGTCCGGCGTCGTGCCGTAGCCGGCGGCGAGGCAGGCGGCGTGGAAGGCCTGCTGGATCGGCGGCCACGGGCCGGTCTGGCGCCGCCGCACCGGCATCGGCCCGTCGCTGCCGTGGCAGTCGTCCTGGATGTCGAGGTCACGCTCGGATTTGCGGAAATACGGCAGCACCTTGTCGTAGGACCATTCGTCGTTGCCGAGCGCCGCCCACGAGTCGAAATCATCGGGGAAGCCGCGCTGCATCGCCTGGCCGTTGATCGACGAGCCGCCGCCGATCACCTTGCCCTGGGCGACATGGATCGCCCCCTGCTCTTCAGTGATGACGCCGCGCAAGGCCCAGTTGTGCTTCGAGTCGGGCGCCTCGGCGAAGCGCGTATGGCCGAACTTGACATCGTCCGGGAGGTGCGCCGGGTCGGGATAGTCGGGCCCGGCCTCCAGGAGCAGCACCGAACTCTGCCCGTCAGCCGCCAGGCGGCTGGCGATAACGCAGCCGGCAGCGCCGCCGCCGACGATGACCACGTCGTACTTCATAGGCCCCTCCCAAATGATCTTTCCGGGTTCTCCCGGGGGCGGCGCGGGCTGTCCCGTCGCCGTTCCTTCGCCGCGGCCGCAGCCGGCGCCGCCTGTGGCGGACGCCGGCGCGGTGGCGCAGCCTTACTCGGCCGCCGCGAGGTTCGGCGTCGGCTCCAGCGGCAGCCCGGGATGGCCGGTCAGCCGCTCGCCCTCTTCCCACATCGCATAGGCCTGCTTCCTGATCGCCGGCAGCACCTCGGCGATCTTGTCGCGGTCGAGGTCGGCGGCGACGCCGGGATAGCCGGCCCGCTCGATCATCGCCGGCAACTTGCCGGTCTCGAACTGGGTCAGCGTCCATTCCAGCGGGTTCTCGACTAGGGTCGTGTCCCAGTAGATGCGGTGGTTCTTGTTGCGTGGCCCGTAATGGTAGTGCGGGCCGTTCCAGAAATGGTCGAAGGCGAGGAGCTCGGTCTCCTCGGTGTAGGCCTTGCCGGGGGTGCCGCCGATATCGGCCAGCACATGGATCGCCAGGCCGCCGTCGCCCATCGGCAGGCGCCGCATCTCGAGCCCGAAGCGGATAACGCCGCACTCGAAAATGTGGGTGCCGCGGTTGTGCTTCACGGTGTTGCGCTTGGTGGCGTAGAGCTTGCGGGCGCATTCCTCGACGTCGGGCAGCACGGCGCGCACTTCGGCGAGGTCGGTGGCGCGGGCGATCATCGGATAGCCGGAGCGCTCGAGCATCTTCGGCAATTTGTTGGCGAGCGTCTTGATCGTCCAGCTGATCGGGTTGCCATCGGCGATCGGGTCCATGCGGAAGATCTTGGTGCGGGCTCCCTCGCCGAGCATCGCCGGCCCCTCGATCTTGAGATCGGGGTTTTCCGGCCCGTAAACGTAGCTCTTCTCGAAGTCGAAACAGTTGAAGCGCAGCAGCGTCGTCTCGTTGCCGCCGATCTCGGCCTGCACGAGGATGGCGACGCCCTGGTCGGCGTGATCCTGGATGTTGCCGTCCCACAATTCGTGCCTGACGGCGATCGTCAACGGGCCGGCGGTAAACCTCGTCCTGGGCGCTGCTTCTGTCATGTCCGGACACTCCTTTCCGCTTCGCGACACATCAAAGACGCCGCGATGATCGCATTGTAGGCCGAGGAACGGCCCGCTTGCACTGCCATATCAGCAACGCAGCGCGATCACCCGCGCATGCTGCGGCAGGCAGAGCAAAACCGTCTGCACAGGGGTGATCGGTAAGCCAAAGGAGAGGGAGACATTTCTGCAGCCCTGAATTTCTGTAAGGCGCTGTTCGCCGCCTCGCCGCCTCGCCGCCGTCGCATCCCGACGAGAAGCAGGAGGAGATCGTGCGATCCGGCGAGGTGCCGAGCGCGCTCAACCCGCCGCGCGGCTGCCATTTTCACCCGCCCATTTGCGATGGCGTGTCGCGCCGAAAGCGAGCCGCAATTGACCGAGCACTCGCCCGGCCCTTCGTGGCCTGTCATCTCTATTAGGAGCGCTTCCCGACCCGGTTGAACGGCGGCGGCTGTCGCGGTTGCGCGTCGGCGGCGGCGCCCGCATGCTGGCCCATCCGAGGCTGCCGACCGGCCGGCAGGAGGGCACTCATGCCATACGAGCTCTATTACTGGCCATCGATCCAGGGACGCGGCGAATTCGTCCGCCTGGCGCTGGAGGAGGCGGCGGCGGGCTACGTCGATGTCGCGCGCCAGCGCGGCGGCGTCGACGAGATGCAGCAGCTGATGCGGGCCGGCGCCCATCAGCCGTTTGCCCCGCCGTTTCTGCGCGACGGTGAGGTGCTGATCGGGCAGACCGCGACGATCCTCTTTTATCTCGGCCGCCGCCACGGTTTGGCGCCCCGCGACGAGCCCGGCCGGCTGTGGGCGCATCAGCTGCAGCTGACGATCGCCGACGCGGTCGACGAGGCGCACGACACGCATCATCCGATCGCCTCGAGCCTCTATTACGAGGACCAGAAGGCCGAGGCGAGCCGTCGCACCGCCGATTTCATCGCCACCCGCATTCCGAAATATCTCGGCTATTTCGAGCAGGTGCTGACGCGCAACCCGCAGGGCGACCGCCATCTCGTCGGGCGGCGGACAAGCTATTGCGATCTGTCGCTGTTCCAGCTCGTCGCCGGGCTGCGTTATGCCTTCCCGCAGGCGATGGCCGGGCTCGCCGCGCAATTTCCGCGTGTCGGCGCGCTGCACGACGCGACCGCGGCGCGGCCGCGGATCGCCGCGTATCTGACGTCGGAGCGGCGGATCGCGTTCAACGAGCAGGGCATTTTCCGGCATTATCCCGAACTCGACGCGGCTGAGTAGCGGAGCGCGCAGTGGTTTCCTCGGGCACCGATGTGCTGATCGTCGGCGGCGGCGCCGCCGGTCTCATGGCGGCCCGCGAACTTGCCGCCAATGGGCGTCAGGTCACCGTCGTCGAGGCGCGCCAGCGCTGCGGCGGACGCATCCATGCGCTGCCGGCGGCGGAATTCGGCTACCCGGCCGAAGCCGGAGCGGAGTTCGTGCATGGCGCCGCCCCGGTGACGCGGGCGGTGATGCGGCAGGCGGGCTTGTCGCTGCGGCGGCGCGGCGGCGTGCGGTGGGACGCCCGCACCGGCAGCTCCGACGACGCGGTGCTGCCGCACGAGAGCCGCTTCTACGAGGTCCTCGGCGCGCTGACCGTCGATCTGCCGATCGCCGAATTCCTCGAAAAGGAGTTCGGCGCGCCGCAATACGCCGAGCTGCGGCGGCGGATCACCCGCACCGTGGAAGGCTACGATGCCGCCGACCCCAACCGCGCCAGCACGCTGGCGCTGCGCGCCGAATGGATGGCGCGCGACGACGGGGAGCACGGCCGCATCGGCGAGGGGTATGGCGCGCTGATCGACTTCCTGGCGTCAGACTGCCGGCGCCGCGGCGTCAGCCTCCATCTCGGCGTCCCGATCGACGCGGTCGAGGAGGGCGACGCGGGCGTCTTGGCCCGCAGCCGCGACGGCGGCGTCTTCACGGCGGCGGCGGCCATCATCGCGATACCGCTGCCGTTGCTGTCCGAGATCGCGCTGCCGCCGGCGGCGCGGGCGCGGGTAGCCGAGGGCGATATCGGGTTCGGCAACGTCATCAAGCTGCTGCTGCGCTTCAAGACAAAATGGTGGGCCGATATCGCCGGCGGCACCCTGGCGGACCTGTCGTTTGTGGTGTCGGATGCCGCCGTCCCGACATGGTGGACGCAGCACCCCGAGCCCTATCCGGTGCTGACCGGCTGGCTCGCCGGCCCACGGGCCGACCGCCACGCCGGGCTGAGCGAGAGCGCCCTCGTCGGGCTGGGGCTTGCTTCGCTGGCGGAAATCTTCGCCCTACCGGTTGACCGGCTCGCGGCCGAGCTGGCGGCGGCACGGGCCGTCGATTGGGGGAGCGACCCGTTCGCCCGCGGTGCCTATTCCTACGCCACGCCCGCCACACGGGCGGCGCAGGCAGCTCTGAAGCGGGCGGATGGCAGCGCGATCCATTTTTCCGGGGAGGCGCTCTATGACGGGCCGGACATGGGGACGGTCGAGGCGGCGCTGGCGAGCGGGCAGGACACCGCGCGGACGATCCTCGCCGGCGGCTAGTGGATAGGCGCTGACGAATGATTCCAGGCGGCTCGCCGATGTGCGAGTCTGTCTGGATGAGGAAAGGCATTGAAGTCCGGCTTGGTCCGGGCGACCGGGAGCGGCTGGAAGCTGTG
>JBLMXS010000070.1:0-2872 GCA_050257895.1 Thiohalocapsa sp. | reverse complement strand
GTTTCCGCGCGCGAGCAGGGTCGGCGCACCTGGCCGGCGACGCCCGTCACCAGTTGGCTGGGCAAATCCTTCGACACCTTCGCGCCGATCGGACCCTGCATCGTCACCGCCGACGAAATCGCCGACCCTAATGACCTCATTGTGCGCTTCTGGAGCGACGGTCAGCTCCGTCACAACTACAACACCGATGACATGGAACACCGGGTGCCCGAGCTGGTCGAATTCGCCACCACGGTGATGACGATGAACAGCGGCGATCTCATCGCCTGCGGCACCAATCACGAGGGGCTCGGCGCGCTGCAGGACGGCGAGACCGTCGAGATCGAGGTGCAGCACGTCGGCCGGATGTCACTCAAGGTGCGCGATCCGTTGAAGCGCAGCTGGGAGCGCGGGATCTATATGGGGGTCGATTCGACCAACCCCGAAGCCGTCCGCCGCCACCGCCCGCAGAGCTGACTCTCGCGGCGCGTCAGCCCCTCACCCTGTCCCTCTCCCGCAAGCGGAGCGAGGGAGACGGACTTGCGCCGCCGTAACAACTTTTCTCCCTCTCCCCGCTTGCGGCGCTTGCGGGGAGAGGGCTGGGGTGTGGGGGACGACGGTCTTACTTCGCAGCCGGTTCGAGGGCGGCGGCGGTCGGTTCGAGGGCGGCGGCGGTGACGTCCTCGACGCGCTCGGCCCAGACAAAGCTGAGCGCGTCGCGGGCCGCCTCGGGAATCTCTTCGTAATCCTTGCGATTGCGCGCCGGCAGAATGACCTGCTTCAGCTCGGCGCGGGCCGCCGCCACGACCTTCTCCTTGATGCCGCCGACCGGCAAGACGAGGCCGCGCAGGCTTATCTCGCCGGTCATCGCGGTGTCGTGCTTGACGGTGCGGCCGGTCAACAGCGAGACCAGCGCGGTAAACATCGCCACCCCGGCCGACGGCCCGTCCTTGGGGATCGCGCCGGCGGGCACGTGGATGTGGATGTCGCTGTTCTCGAACAGCTGGGGATCGATGCCGAGCGAGGCCGCCCGGCCCTTGACCAGCGACAAGGCCGCCTGCACGCTCTCGCGCATCACTTCGCCGAGCTGCCCGGTCAGGATGAGCCCGCCCTTGCCCGGGATGCGGCTCGCCTCGATGAACAGGATGTCGCCACCGACGGGCGTCCAGGCGAGGCCGGTGGCGACGCCCGGCGTGCTGGTGCGCATCGCCACGTCGCTTTCGAAGCGGCGCGGCCCGAGCGCGTCGTGCAGCTCGGCGGGAGTGATCCGCACGTGCGCCGTCGTCCCTTCGGCGATCTGCATCGCAGCGCTGCGCAGCGCCGTGCCGATCTCGCGTTCGAGGTTGCGCACGCCCGCTTCGCGCGTGTAGTCGCGGATGATCGCGTGCAGCGCGTCGTCGTCGATCTCGGCCTGCTCCGGCGTCAGCCCGTTCGCCTTCAGCTGGCGCGCGACGAGGTAGCGTCGGGCGATCTCGAACTTCTCGTCCTCGGTGTAGCCCGGCAGGTCGATGACCTCCATGCGGTCCCTGAGCGGGCCGGGGATATTGTCGAGCACGTTCGCAGTGCAGATGAACATGACCCGCGACAGGTCGAACGGCACGCCGAGGTAGTTGTCGCGAAAGTTGCTGTTCTGCTCGGGATCGAGCACTTCCAGCAAGGCCGACGCCGGATCGCCCTGGATGCCGCGGCCGAGCTTGTCGATCTCGTCGAGCATCATGACGCAGTTGCGGCTGCCGGCGCGGCGGATGCCCTGCAGGATGTTGCCCGGGAGGGCGCCGATATAGGTGCGGCGGTGGCCGCGGATCTCGGCCTCGTCATGCGTGCCGCCGAGGCTGACCCGGACGAACTTGCGCCCCGTGGCGCGCGCGATGCTCTGGCCCAATGAGGTCTTGCCGACCCCCGGCGGCCCGACAAAGCACAGTATCGGGCTGCGGCCAATCGGGTTGAGCTTGTGGATCGCGAGGAATTCGAGGATGCGGCGCTTGATCTTTCTGAGGCCGTAATGGTCCTCGTCGAGGATATTGCGCGCCGCGGTGATGTCGATCGGCGCCTCGTCCTCGACCGCCCACGGCAATTCGATCAGCCATTCGAGATAGGTGCGCGCCATCGAGTATTCGCCGGCCGCCTCGGGCATGCGTTCGAGCCGCGCCAGCTCCTTCTTGGCGTGCGTCTCGACCTCCTCCGGCATGTGCGCGTCGTCGATCTTCTTGCGCAGTTCGGCGATCTCCTGCGCCTTGGCATCCTCGCCCTCGCCCAATTCCTGCTGGATTGTCTTCAGCTGCTCGCGCAACAGGAACTCGCGCTGGCGCGTGTCCATCGTCTCCTTGGTGCGATCGCTGATCTGGCGCGACAGACGCAGCACTTCGAGCCGGTGTGACAGCAGCTCGGAGACGCGTTCGAGACGCCGCTCGACGGCAAAGGTTTCGAGGATCTCCTGCTTCTCGAACGGCGTGATGTCCATGAAGCTGGCAATCAGGTCGGCCAGCGCCGGCGGCGAGGAGACGCCCTGTACGGCATTGAGCAGCTCGCCCGGCGTCTGCGGCAACAGCTGCAATACTTCGAGCGCCAGATTGCGCAAATGCACGAGCCGGGCCTCGATCTCGGTGCTTTGCTCCTGCGGCTCCGCCACCGGTTCGACGCGGGCGACAAAAAACGGATAGCCGTCGAGAAATTCGCTGACGCGAAAGCGCCGCACACCCTGGCAAATCACATGGTGGCTGCCGTCCGGGCTGGTGACATAGCGCAGCAGATTGGCCTCGGTGCCGATGCGGTGCAGATCGACCGGCAGCGGGTCGTCGGCCGTCGCCTCGCGCTGCAACAGCAGCCCGACCGGGCGATTGAGGCGGATCGCAGTCTGCGCCGCAATGATCGACCGCTGCCGCCCGAGGGTCAT
>JBLMXS010000069.1:0-30201 GCA_050257895.1 Thiohalocapsa sp. | reverse complement strand
GCCCGCGTCCGACAATTGGGGCCGCGGATTTTCTGCAAAAGGAAACGGCCGCCGCCTGGTGCCGGCGGCCGTCCTACGTGGCTAGCGCCTGCTAGCTCTCGTCCGCTGCGACCTAGTCGTCGTAGCGGCTGCGGCTGCGATGCATCATCCGACGATCGTCGTCGTCATCGTAGCGGCTGCGGCCGCCGCGGCCCCGGTAGTTGTCATCCTCGTCCCAACCCTTGCGGGCGGCGCGGGAATGGCCTTCCGGATCGCCGAACCAGCCGCCGTGCCCACGGCCCCGGCCGCGATCGTCGTCGTCGTCGCGATGGGAGCGGCCGCGATAGTTGTCATCCTCGTCCCACCCGCGACGGGCGGCGCGGGAATGGCCTTCCGGATCGCCATACCAGCCGCTGCGGCCATGGCGCGGGTTGTCCCAACCGCGGCGCGACGCCTCGGAATGGCCTTCCGGATCGCCAAACCAGCCGCTCGGCCGATGGCGCGGATCGTCCCAGCCGCGGCGCGACGCCTCGGAGTGGCCTTCCCGATCGCCGAACCAGCCGCTCGGACGATGGTCGGGGTTCTCCCAGCCGCGATGGGACGCTTCCGAATGCCCCTCGGGATCGCCGAACCAGCCGCTCGGGCGATGGTCGGGATTGTCCCAGCCGCGGCGCGAGGCCTCGGAGTGGCCCTCCGGATCGCCGAACCAGCCGCTCGGGCGATGGCGCGGGTTGTCCCAGCCGCGGCGCGCGGCTTCCGAATGGCCCTCGGGATCGCCGAACCAGCCGCCCTGGCCCATGTCCTCGCCGTGCCGGGCGCGCATCGCCCGCTCATGGCGGATATCGCCGCCGCGCATCGCGCCGCGCCGGCGGTTGTCGTACTCGTCCTCCTCGTAGCGCGAGCGGCCGCGATAGCGACGATCGTCATCGTCTTCGTAGCGATCACGGTCTTCGTAACGCGACCTGGAGTAGGTTGTCTGCATGCGGTTTCTCCTCGCGTGAGCGATTACTTCTTGAACAACTCCCCTACCCCGCTGAGGTTCCGCTGCAATCGTTAACCGCGACGCAAGAAATACCAATGGGCTACCAACCACCGCGAACAATCGAGCACCACGCGAGAATTGTATCAAGAAACTAACTTATGTTAGATCAGAACCGGCGCCATCGGCGAAAAAATAACCCGCCCGCCAACTATGGCAGGCGGGTTGGTATTGTAATTCGCGAGGTTTTACTGGCGCACGTATTTGACGACGCGCCGCGCCCGCGGCTGCCACGCGCCGGGCTGCACGACGTAGAGATCGCGGCGGGAGTCGCACCAGATGCCATGGCTGGAGCGCATCTGCGGACCGTCGCCCCAGCGCGCGAGGCGCTCGCCGTCCAAGGTCAGGATGCTGATATAGCCGCCGTTGTGCTCCGGGATGTAGACGATATCGTCGTCGTCGACATAGAAAAAGGCCGGGCCGATCAGCTCGACCGGCCAAACCTGCAGCAGCTTGCCTTGCTGGTCGAAGACCTGGACGCGGTCGTTCTCGCGATCGCAGACGAGGACGCGGCCGCGGCGGTCGATCCACACGCCATGCGGCAGGTTGAACTGGCCCGGCGCGGTGCCGGGCTCGCCCCACGAGAACTGGTACTCGGCGGCGGCCGAGAACTTATGGACACGGGCATTGCCGTAACCGTCGGTGATGAACATCGAGCCGTCCGGCGCAAAGGCGATGTCGGTCGGCAGGTTGAACGGCTTGCCGCCGTGCGTCACCTTGCGGAAGGCCTGCGACGACCAATCCTCCTCCGGCACGCCGGTGTCGGAGCGCTTGCCCTTGTCGCCGATCGTTTGCAGCAATTTGCCGTCGGTGGTGAATTTGTAGAACTGGTTGTGGTGCTCGTCGCACAGCCAGACGCGGTCCTCGTCGCCCTCCTTCAGGATGCGGATCGCGTGCGGGAACTTGAACAGCCCGGCGCCCCACGATCCGAGGAACTTGCCGTCGCGATCGAAGACGACGATCGGATGCGCGTCGTTGCGGTTGAAGCAGTAGACGCGGTCTTGCGAGTCGACCGACACGGCGCAGGCCTTGACGTCGAGCCATTCCGGCGGCTGCTGCCACTCCTCGTTGACGCGATACCGGTACGTGCCGGCGCCGACTATCTCTTCCATCTCGTTTCTCCCTATGTGTATCGGAGCCAGTCGCCCCTCACCCCGGCCCTCTCCCCGCTCGCGGGGAGAGGGAGAGGCGCGGCATTCTCTGCTGATAGCCTGCCACGTTCGCGTGCCCTTGCAACCGCGTTCCCTCGCCCCGCTTGCGGGGAGAGGGACAGGGTGAGGGGCAGGGCAGATTTTACGCCGCGTCGAGCTTGAAGTACTTGACCGCGTTGCCGGCCCACATCTTGTGCTTCTCGTCGGTCGGCACGTTCTCGTAGATCTCCTCGATTATCGGACGCGAGTTCGGCCACTCGTTCTCGATGTGCGGGAAATCGGTGGCGAACATGATGTGGTCGACGCCGACGTGATGGCGCATCTCGACCGCGACGCGCTCGTACTGCACGGTGAAATAGATGTTCTCGCGGACGTAGGTCGCCGGCAGTTCCTTCAAGGGCTTGAAGCCCAGCATGTCCTCGGCCCAGCCGATATGGCGCTTGTACCAGAGGTCCATGTGCTCGAGCCAGAACGGGACCCAGCCGAGCCGCGTCTCGGCGAAGAACACCTTCAGCTTCGGGAAGCGCTCGAAGACGCCGGACAGCACCAGCTGCGCCATGCCGACCGACGGCGGCAGGCCGAAATTGACCATCCATTCGAGGAACGGCCGGCGCAGTCGCTTCATGATTACCGGGTCTTCCTTGGGGTATCTCATCGTCGGCTGGTTGGCGCGCTCGCCGGTGCGGTAGAGCTGCACGTGCACGGTGATCGGCATGTCGAGGTCGAGCGCGGCAGCCCAGAAGCGGTCGTCCTCCGGCGTCGGGTAGCCCTTGGCGTTGGGCAAGGCGCCGAGCAGCACTCCCTTGAGGCCGAGCTTTTTGCAATGCTCCATCTCGGCGATGGCGTCGTCGACATTGGTGATCGGGATGACTCCCATGCCAATGAGGCGATCGGGCGCCACGGCGCAGTATTCTTCGCCGAGCCAGTCGTTGTAGCCGCGGATGACGGCCTTGTAGACCTCGTCATGCGCGATGTTGCGCCAGAAGACGGGGCCGGCGACCATCGCGGCGAACAAGACCTCGGCGTCCATACCGTCCTGGTCCTGTTCCTTGACGCGCTGCTCAGGGCTGCCGGTGCCGGCGGCGTCGGCGACCTTGAGCCCGAACGGCGTCCACGTGCCCTCGGCGCGGCCGGCGCGCAGGTCGAGGAAATTGGCTTCAAGGAGCGGCTGGCCCTCGATCATCAAGGCGTCGCCGCCATCCGGCAACTTGACTGTGTGCGGCGCCCGGTCGCGATGTTTCTGCGGCACCCGGTGGATCCACCGCTCCGGCGGCACCTCGAGATGCCCGTCCGCCGACATCAGCCTGTATTGCCTTGGCATGCCAATCTCCCTTCGGCTCACTTGCACCATCGTAGGATGGGTTGAGCGTCAGCGAAACCCATCGACACGCCGATGGTGGGTTTCGCGTTGCTCAACCCACCCTACCGATGGTCGCTCATTACGCCGCGTATTGCACCAGCGCCCCGGGCGCCGGGCAATAATCGAGGCATTCGCCGCAGCCGCTGCATTTCTCAGCGATGACCTCGTAGAGATGGCGCGGCTCCAATAGCTTCGGCCGCACCGCCGATTCAGGACACACCTCGCGGCACAGCCCGCAGGAATTGCAGATCGCGTAGTCGATGGTGACTTTCATGGCGGGACTACCCCGTCATTGCGAGCGCAGCGAAGCAATCTCGCGCCGCCGACCCAAACTGCCGGCGACTGCTTCGTCGCTGCGCTCCTCGCAATGACATCCGTCATCACCTTATGCCGCCGATCTGATGCAGGAGATAGCCGAGCGTGTCCTCGACGTGGTGCTGCGCCTCCGGGCTCGTCACGTAGAAATCGAGCTGGAACTTCCCTTCCATGAAATGCATCAGCTCCTCGTCGCGCTGCGAGAGGTGCTCGTGCACGACGAGCGGGTCGTCGCACAGCTTGATGTAGGCCATGATGCCGAGGCAGGCATTGGCCTCGGTGTAGTAGTTCTGCGCCGCGCGGGCCAGCGGATGGATGTGCGGGAACATCATCGACAGCCCGAAATAGGCCGGCAGCGGCTGCACGTTGGCCTGCGCGATATCCATCAACTCGCGCTCGTCCTTGACCCAACCCTTCCCCAACAGGACGTCGGCGTGCAATTTCGAGTGCTTGCACTCGTCCCAGATCTGGCGGGCGCGCATGCGCTGCAGGTCGATGTATTGCTCCTGCTCGCCGATGTCGACCGACAGCAGCTGCGCCGACATCTGCTTGATCGACATGTGCACGCCCTCGGCGGCGTAGCCCCTGAGCGCGTGTTCCTTCTTCCAGCCCTCGTCGTTCGATTTCAGCTCCGCCTCGATGTCGCGCAAATTGCGTTCGAGCAGGATCTCCCAGCCTTTGAGGCATTGGTCCTTCGTGATCTTCAGGCGGAACTCGGCGCCCGGCGCCCCCGGCATCGTCGGCCATACCCATTTGTCGCAGAATTCTTCGAGGATTGGGTTCATATCGTTCTCCTGCGCGTCAGCCGACCATGCCGCCGAGGACCGGGCCGAACCCGATGAACTTCTCGCCGTCGAACCGCTCCATGCGGACCTGCTTGATCGCCATGAAATCGGTCGGGCTGGTGTTGACCGTGATGCCCGGTTGCAGCATCGGCAGTTTGTAATCGTGCAGGTTGGCTGCCTGCCGCATGATGTTCTTGCGCGTCAGATCATTGCCGCATTGCTTCAGGATCTGGGTCATCGTCTGGGCGACCGAGGAGCCGTAGACGTTGCCGTTGTCGCTCTTGTCGCCGCCCGGAACGTACTTGTCCATGAAGCCGACCCACCATTTGTAGCCTTCGTCGTTCTGCCAGGCGGGGTCGGTCGAGTCCTTGAACGAATTGTCGGTGATGATGCCTTTGCAGTTTTCCAGCCCGGCCGGCTTGAAGGCCGCCCCCACCGACGCCGCGATGCCGTTGGTTATGAACAGCGGCTTCCAGCCGAGCTCGGCCACCTTCTTGATCGCCTGCGCCTCGAATTTCGGGATCGCGATGGTGATGAGGGTGTCGGAGCCCTCGCCGTGCAGCTGAATGATCGCCGAATCGACGGTCGGGTCGGTTGTCTCGTAGGAGGCCTGCATCTTGACCATCGACGCGGCTTTTTTGCCGAGCCCTTCGATGATGCCGTTCAGGTAATCTTTGCCGTAATCATCGTTCTGGTAGAGGATGCCGATCTTGGCGTCGGGCTTGTTCTTCAGGATGTAGTCGGCGTAGATGCGTCCCTCGGCGTGGTAGCTGACGAAGAACCCCATCGTCCATGGGTGGCCCTTCGGGTCGTTCCACTTGCTGGCGCCGGTGGCGGGAAACAGCTGCGGCACCTTTTTCTGGTTCATGTAGTGCCACACGGCGCTGTTGGTCGGCGTCCCCACCGAGCAGACCAGAAACGCAACGCCGTCCGATTCGACCAGCTTGCGCGTCATCTCGACGGTTTTCGGCGGCGAATAGCCGTCGTCGTAGGAGATGAAGGTGACCTTGCGGCCGTTGATGCCGCCCTCATCGTTGATCATCTTGAAATACGCCGCCGCCGATTTCGGGATCGAGCTGGCGTTCGACAGCGGGCCGCTATAGGGGCCGCAATTGCCGATCTTGATCTCGTGGTCGGTGATGCCGGGGGCGTATTTGTTCGCCGCGCGGGCCGGCCAAGGGGCGAAGAGTGGGCTGCCGAGCGCGAGCGCGGCGGGGGCGGCGGCGAGGATGGTGCGGCGGGTCGGGCGGTTCATCGGGGTCTCCTGGGTGTGAAGCCTGCTGTTCAATGGTTTTTGTCTGGATTGTTCTTTCGAATGGTGCATTTACCACGCTTCGCGTGGCGGCGGCACGACCGAGCGGCCGGTCGCGGCCTCGACGATCGAACCTTCCGCCGGGCAATACATCAGGCAGGCGGTGCAGCCGGGATAGGTGCATTTGTCGAGGTCGATCTCGATGCGGTGCAGCGGCTCCAGCGCCACATACACAGCGTTGATGTCGAGCTCGCGGCAGACGATGTAGCACATGCGGCATTCGGTGCAGCGCTCGTGGTCGACGTTCAGGGCCATGACCTACTCCTCGGCGAGCCGTTCCGGCGAAGGGGTCTCGCCTCACAATCTTCCGTCATGCCCGGGCTTGACCCGGGCATCCACGGAATGCGGCAAGAACGGTGCCGGTGGCGCGTGGATCGCCGGGTCAAGCCCGGCCATGACGAGTGAAGGGTGCACGTCGAGCGCTCCCTTAATCTGTCACCCGGACGCGCTCGACCGGCGGCGGCGGAGTCTGGCGCTGCAGGGCGAAATCGCCGAGCTCGTGCAGGAAGCGGCGGTAGTCCTGGCGCGCGACGCGGCAGGCCCAGCGGCACAGTTCCTGATCGACCGGCTTGGTGACGAATTCCTCGACGATCCGCCGGCCCATGTTGATGTGGCTGCGGTTCTCGACCCGCTGGCTGGCGAAGGTGTGCTTCAGCTCGGGATCGGAAGTCGCCTCGGCCAAGGCATCGAGCCACGCTGCCTCGACGATCTTCGGACCGAGGTTGAGGGCAGCAATGCGCATCGGATGCGGGTAGGTGGCGAGGTTGCGCAACGAGAAGACGTAGAGCGCCAGTGCCGAGTCGACCTGGAATTTGCCGTAGGGATGCTGGAACGCCTCCTTCTGCGTCCGGGCGAGCCCGCCACGGAGCAGCGCGTCCATGTACAGCATCTCATGCGTCGACTCGTCGACGATCTGCTTGGCGAACAGGTATTTGACCGAGGGCGGGAAGTCGTTCATTTCGAGCCCCTGCCCCCAGCCGCCGTAGATGTAATAAAACATCCGCTCGAGCGTCCACAGCCGCCCGATCAGGCGGTTGCAGAGATCGGCGCCGGCGCCGTTGGCGCGGACCGCGCAGATGACATCCTCGATCGGCGTCGTCCGCGCCTCGGCTTCGCTTGCGGCGATCAGCTCTTGCGCCAGCGCTTTCCCGGGCAGATCGGCCATTCCCCCGTTCCCGCCCCGCCAGTGTTGTTGCCAGAAGCATCGCGCCGGGACGGCGGGCAAGACAAGCGAAAACGCGAGCCGTAGGCGGCCGCGCCATGCCGTGTTAAAGGAACCCGAACCAAGCACGGAGGGCCACGGAGGCTAGCGCGATGGACCTGAGCTTCAGCAACGAGGAACTGGCGTTCCGCGACGAGGTGCGCGGCTTCATCGCCGACAACCTGCCGGCCGACATCCGCGAGAAGATGCGGCTCGGCTACTCCGCCGAGAAAGAGGACACGATCCGCTGGCAGCGCATCCTCAACAAACAGGGCTGGGCCGCCTACAGCTGGCCCAAGCAATATGGCGGCCCGGGCTGGACGCCGGTGCAGCGCATGATGTTCCTCGAAGAGAACCAGCTGGCGCCGGCCCCCGACATGCAGGTCTTCAACATCACGATGATCGGGCCGGTCCTGATCCAGTTCGGCAGCGAGGAGCAGAAAAAGCGCTTTCTCCCGCGGGCGCGCGACGTCGAGGACTGGTGGTGCCAGGGCTTCTCCGAGCCCGGCGCCGGCTCCGACCTCGCCGCGTTGAAGACCTCGGCAAGGCGGGAAGGCGACCACTACATCGTCAACGGCCAGAAGATCTGGACCTCGACGGCGCACATGGCGGACTGGTGCTTCTGCCTGGTCCGCACCGACCCCAACGCCCCGAAAAAGCAGATGGGGATCTCGTTCCTGCTCATTGACATGAAGACGCCGGGCATCACCGTGCGCCCGATCATCTCGATCGACGGGACGCATCACCTGAACGAAGTCTTTTTCGACGACGTCAAGGTGCCGGTCGCAAACCGCATTTACGAGGAGAACAAAGGCTGGGACGTCGCCAAGTTCCTGCTCGGCAACGAGCGCACCGGCATTGCCCGCCTCGGCAAGTCAAAGGAGCGGCTGCGCTTCGCCCGCGAGGCGGCCGCCGGCATGCGCGCGCACGGCGGCGCGCTGGCCGAGGATTTCGAGTTCCGCCGCCGCGTCGCGCAGCTCGAGACCGACGCGAAGGCGCTGGAGATCACGCAATTGCGGGTGCTGTCGGCGCAGAAGCCGGGCGAAAGCCGGCAGGACCCGCTGACCGCGGTGCTCAAGGTCAAGGGCACCGAGCTGTTGCAGGCGACCAGCGAGTTGGTGATGGATGTCGGCGGGCCGCACTCGATGCCGGACTGGGCGCAGGAGCTCGAAGCGCTGTCGAACGAGCCGGAATTGGGTCCGGGCTGGGCGACCGAGGCCACCCGCAGCTACCTGATGCTGCGCGCCGCCTCGATCTACGGCGGCACCAACGAGATCATGAAGAACATCGTCGCGAAGGCGGTGCTGGGACTGTAAGCCGCATTAACGGGTCCGTCATGGCCGGGCTTGTCCCGGCCATACACGCGCAACAGGCGAGGCCTTACCGGTTCGCGTGGATGCCCGGCACAAGGCCGGGCATGACGGGATATTGGGGAAAACAATGGATTTCGACCTTACCGAAGAGCAGCGGCTGTTGCGCGACAGTGTCGACCGGCTGATCCTCGACCAGTACACATTCGAGAAACGCAAGGCCTACCGTGCCGAGCCCGAAGGCTGGAGCCGTGCGCTGTGGGCGCAATATGCCGAATTGGGCCTTCTCGGCCTGCCGTTCGCGGAGGAATACGGCGGCTTTGGCGGCGGCGGCATCGAATTGATGCTGGTGATGGAGGCGTTCGGGCGCGGCCTGGCGCTGGAGCCGTATCTGGCGACGGTCGTCCTCGCCGGCACCGCGCTGCGGCTTGCCGGCAGCGGGGCGCAGCGCCAGGAACTGCTGCCGCAGATCGCCGAGGGGAGGCTAGTGCTGGCCTGGGCGCATGCCGAGCGCCAGGCGCGCTACGATCTCGACTTTGTCGCGACGAAAGCGGCGCGCAAAGGCGACGGCTGGGTTCTGGACGGGGCCAAAAGCGTCGTCGTGCACGGCGATTGCGCCGATAGGCTCATCGTCAGCGCCCGCACCGCCGAGGCGGCGCAAAACGAGACCGGCATCACGCTGTTCCTGGTCGACGCCAAGGCGCCGGGCGTGGCGCGGCGCGCCTACAAGATGCGCGACGCGACCGGGGCGGCGGAGATCGCGCTGTCCGGCGTCGAGGTCGGGGCCGAGGCGGTGATCGGCCCGGTCGGCAACGCCTTCCCGATCATCGAGCGGGTGGTCGAGGCGGGCATCGCCGCCACTTGCGCGGAAGCGGTCGGCGCGATGCACGCCCTGCACGACATGACGCTCGAATACCTCAAGACGCGCCAGCAGTTCGGCCGTCGCATCGGCGACAACCAAGCCTTGCAGCACCGCGCCACCGAGATGTTCATGTCGTTGGAGCAGGGCCGCAGCATGGCGATGCTGGCGGCGATGATGATGGCCGAGGAAAATGCCGGCGAACGCGCCCACAACATCGCGATGGCGAAGGTCGCGGTCGGCCAGGCCGCCCGCTTCGTGTCGCAGAACGCGGTGCAGCTGCATGGCGGCATCGGCATGACCGAGGAGTTGGCGGTCGGCCACTATTTCCGTCGGATCATGGTGATCGAGCACAGCTTCGGCGATACGACGCACCATCTGGGCCGGCTCGCGGCCGGAGCGGCATAAATCGCAGGTGGGTTGAGCGGAGCGAAGCCCACCACGACATGAGGGGAAGCGATGGGCTTCGCGACGCTCAGCCCATCCTACAAATGACGGACTGAGGAGGTAGCTGCCGATGTCAGTCGAACTCAACCACACGATCATCCCGGCCAAGGACAAATGGCAATCGGCCAAGTTCCTGGCCGACATCCTGAACCTCGAAGCTGGGCCGGAATGGGGCCATTTCGTGCCGGTCAAGACCGCGAACGGGGTGACGCTCGATTTCGACACGCGCGAGGATTTCCGGCCCCAGCATTTCGCCTTCCTCGTCAGCGAAGCGGAGTTCGATGCGGCGCTGGCGAAGATCCGCGCCCAGGGCGTCAGGCACTATGCCACGCCGCGCCGCGAGCAGCCCGGCGAGATCAACCACCGCTACGGCGGCCGCGGCGTCTATTTCGACGACCCGGACGGCCACCTGATGGAGCTGATCACGCAGCCCTACGGCGAGCGGCCCGCGTTCGGCTAGGCGCAGGCGCACGCTCTCGCGCGTCGCGTAGCCCCTCACCCCGCCCCTCTCCCCGCAAGCGGGGAGAGGGGGAGCTGTTCGACGGGCGGTGCGACTGCGTTCCCTCTCCCCGCTTGCGGGGAGAGGGACAGGGTGAGGGGCGGCTCGCAATTGACGCCTATTCCGGGAAGGGCGGCGTCTCGCCCTCGGGCAGCCCTACCTGGAAGACATTGAGGGTGTTTCCGATCAGCGTGTAGTAGCCGATGATGCTGATCACTTCGACCAGCCCCTGTTCTCCGAAGGCGCCGACGGCCTCCTGAAAGCTGGCGTCGGACAGACGCTGGGTGCGGAAGATCTCGCTGCAGGTGCGGTAGACGAGCGCCTCGTCGGCCGCCGCGAAGCTCGGCGTGCCGCCGGTGCGGATCGCCTCGATCGCCGCCGCCGGCACCCCGGCTTTTGCGGCCAGTGGGGCATGCGCATACCATTCGTATTGCGCCCGCCAGAACCGCGCCGTCGTGATGATCGCGAGCTCGGACAGCCGGTCGGGCAGCGAGGTGCCCCAGCGCAGGTGCTCGCCAAGTTGCGAGGCGAGGGCGCAGATCTCAGGCGCCCGGATCAACAGCTGGAACGGGCCGCCGAAGCGGCCCCGCTTGCCGGCGACGATCTGGTCGTGCACCCGCTGCTGCGCCGGGTTCATCTCGGCCGGCGAAATTTCGCGATAACGGCTCATGGCTCTCCCTCTGGGTTACGGCGAATTAATGCCGCTGAAAGCGGCGTGTCACCTCGCGGCATCATCTTTCGCCATCATCGCTGCCAGGAGGAATTTGTCGATGACGCAAGTTGGGACGCAAGTTGGGCCGGGTTCCGGCCGCCCTTCGATCAAAAAAATCCGTGCCGCCGCGATCGGTTTCGGGCTCGGCGCGAGCCTTGCGCTGCCGCCGCTGGTATGGGCTCAGAACCCGCCCTCGGCGGCGCAGCCGGAGCCGCCCGCTTCGGCTGCGGCAGCCGCCGGCGCGGTGCTCCCGACGCAGAGCTTCGCACCGCTGGTGAAACGCGTCCTGCCGGCGGTGGTGAACATCTCGGTCACCGAAAAGAGCGAAGGCGACATCGCCTCGGACCAGCTGCCGGAAGGGTTCCGGGGCTCGCCGTTCGACGATTTCCTGCGGCGTTTCTTCGATCGGCACGGCGGGCGGCTGGTGCCTCGCGAAGGCCCCGATGGCGGCGGTGACGAGGGCGAGTCCGGGGTCAGGCGGATCGCCCTCGGGTCCGGCTTCATCATTGACCCGTCGGGGATCATCGTCACCAACAACCACGTCGTCGGGGAGGCGGCCAAGGTCCAGATCATCCTGCAGGACAACAGCAAGTACACCGCCCGCATAATCGGACGCGACCGCCGCACTGACATCGCGGTGCTGAAAATCAAGGCCGACAAGAAGCTGCCCTACGTCTCCTTCGGCGACAGCAGCGCGGCCCAGGTCGGCGACTGGGTGGTCGCAGTCGGCAACCCGTTCGGCCTCGGCGGCAGCGTTACGACCGGTATCATCTCGGCGCGCGGACGCGACCTCCACTCCGGCCAATTCGACGATTTCCTGCAGATCGATGCGCCGATCAACCGCGGCAATTCCGGAGGCCCGACCTTCAACCTGAAGGGCGAAGTGATCGGCATCAACACCGCGATCTACTCGCCGAACGGCGGCAGCGTCGGCATCGGCTTCGCGGTGCCGTCGAACGCCGCCAAGCGGGTGGTGGCGCAGCTCGAGGCGCACGGCAAGGTCAGCCGCGGCTGGCTCGGCGTGCAGATCCAGGAGGTGACGCCGGCGATCGCCGCCAGCCTAGGTCTCGGCAAAGGCGATGGGGGCAATCGCAATGGCGCCGATGCGGGCCCACACGGCGCTCTTGTCGCGGTGGTGACGCCGGGCAGCCCCGGCGCCAAGGCCGGGCTGAAGCAGGGCGACGTCATCCTGTCGTTCGATGGGCATCCGGTGAAGCAGCTGCGCGACCTCCCGCGCCTCGTCGCCGCCGCCTCCCCCGGTGCGAGCGGGACGCTTAAGGTGTGGCGCGACGGGCAGGCGCGTGAGCTGCACGTGACGATCGGCGAGGCGCCGGAGAACCCGCGGGTTGCCTCGGCCGGCGACAACGGCGTCGACACCCAGGACGATCGCGCCGAGGCGGCCGGCCTGCGCTTCGCGCCGTTGACGGCCGAGCGGCGCCGCGAGCTGCATCTCGGCCATGACGTCGAGGGCGTGATGGTCAGCGGCGTCGACAGCGGCAGCGCGGCCGACGCGGTCGGCCTCAGCCGCGGCGACGTCGTCGTGGCGATCAACCAGGAGCCGGTGCACACGCCGGCAGAGGCGGCGGCGAAGCTCAGGGACATCGCCAAGTCGCCGAAGAAGAGCGCGCTTTTGCTGCTCAACCGCCACGGCGTCACGCAATATGTCGGCGTCGACCTCGGCAAGGACGCCGGCTAGGCAGGATCGCTTCACGGTGGGAGCTCCTCCCCCGCGATGCGGGGGAGGAGCTGGCTCCGGCGTCCGCGTGATATCGCGGCAGGCTTCACCGGAGAATCTGTAAAAAACGCGCCGACGCCGATCACCGACGAGGCGAAGCCGCGGGCTCGCTGCGACCGCGCCAGTATAATGAAATCAAGCCGACCGGCGGGCCCGCCCCGGCGCCTGCCGCAACTCCCGCGAATTCCTTGCAACAGAGGGACGCCGATGCTATTGCGGTGGCGCATTGCCGCCGCCATCGCAGCGGATATACGGCAGCGACGTCCTCAAAGACCGAACTTCACCGCTGCTCTACTAAGCTCGAATGGGAACCCGGGAGACACGTGGCGATGCGGCTTTTGGTGACCGGCACAGCCGGGTTCGTCGGTTTTCACTTGGCGAGAAAGCTGCTCGAGAACGGCCACGATGTGCTCGGTATTGACGGTCTGACACCTTATTACGATGTCAAACTGAAAGAGGACCGACACGCGCTGCTGAGGCGCTCCAACCGCTTCCAGCCAGAGATCCTGATGCTCGAAGACGCCGAGGCGCTGCGCCGCGCGGCCCTCGCATTCGCGCCGGAGATGATCGTCCATCTGGCCGCACAGGCCGGCGTGCGCTACAGCCTGGAGGCGCCGCGAGCCTATATCGACGCCAATGTCATTGGCAGCTTCAACGTGGTCGAATTGTGCCGCGAGTTGCAGCCGCGCCACTTGCTGATCGCCTCGACCAGTTCGGTTTACGGTGCCAACGAAGACTTTCCCTACGCCGAGACCGATCGGACTGCGCATCCGCTGACGCTCTATGCCGCGACCAAAAAATCGGTCGAGGCGATCGCCCATTGCTACGCGCATCTGTGGGACGTTCCGACGACGATACTGCGTTTCTTCAGCGCCTACGGCCCATGGGGACGCCCCGACATGGCGCTGTTCAAGTTCGTCAAGAACATCCTCGCCGGCGAGCCGATCGACATCTACAACAACGGCCAGATGGAGCGCGATTTCACCTACATCGACGACCTCGTCGAATCGATCGCGCGGCTGTGCGAGCGGGTGCCCGAACGCGGACTCCAGCACCGAGTCGCTGAGGGCGATTCGCTGAGCCCGGTGGCGCCGTTCCGCATCGTCAACATCGGCGGCGGCCGACCGACCAGCCTTATGACGTTCATCGCCGAGATTGAGGCGGCGGTTGGCCGCCCGGCGATCCGCAACTACATGGGGATGCAGCCCGGCGACGTGCACAAGACGGATTCCTCGACGGCGCTGCTCGACGCGCTGATCGGTTTTCGGCCGGCCACCCCGACGGCGGTCGGCATTGGCGAATTTGTCCGCTGGTATCGGGATTATTACGGCGTATAAGCGGCAGTCGGATATTCGGGTGCTGGAAAAGCGGGGATGCGCGCGCACTCCGAGGCCGCCGAACGCTTGGCGGTGAACGGCTCGCCAGTGAACGGCCCGGCGGCGAACGGCTCGGTGGTAATCGGGTCGGACCCGCTCCACGCCGCCGTCGCGGCCGGGATTGCCGGCGGGCGCGCTCGCCGGCGACCGCCGCCGGCGGTGCGGGCGCGAGCGCGGCAATTGCGCGAGGCCGCGCGCGGCACCGGCGACCCCACAGCCGCCATCGCCGAACTCCTGACGCTCGTCGAGCGCTACCCGTCGGCCGAGGAATTCCAGAAGATCATCGGCCGGCTGCTCAACGACATGGAGGAGCCCGCGAGCACCGTCGCCGCTTGGTCCGGTATCGCAACGCGCTTCCCGCACTCGCTCGACCCGTTCCTGGCGCTCGTCGAGCAGACCTACCGCCATTGCGGCTTCGAGGCGGCGCGCGAGGTCATCCGCCAGCGCTTCCCGCAGATGCCGTCCGATCTCGGCCAGCTCTGGGCCTATGCCGAAGCCTGCAACGGGATCGGCGACACCGCCGCCGGCGACGCCGCGTTCGACCGGCTGCGGCTGCTGTTCGAGCGGCGCAAATCGCTGTTCCTAAAGCCGAGCTGGGGCTTTGCCGGGCCGGTGCGGCCCTTGCAGCTGCCCGGCAAACTGCTCGGCTGGATCGGCGGCGCCAACGGCCGCAAGCAGCAATTGATCCGCATCCGCCGCGCCCTCGAAGAATTAGGCGAAGACACCCACCACGACAAAGGCGGGCGCAAGCGCTCGGCAAATCGTGCGGTGCGGCACCTCGAGCTGATCTTCGACCGGGCCTTGACGCTGCGCGCGGCGGCTTGCGCCGGCAACGGCGCGCCGCGCGGCATTGTGCTGTTGACCGGCTCGCTCGGGTCGGGCGGCGCCGAGCGGCAGCTGGTCAACACGGCAATCGGCCTCAAGGCGCGCGCGGCAGCCGATCCCGCCTGCCGCCCGCTGACGGTGCTGGCGCGCTCGCTAAAGGAGCGGGCCGACGGCGACTTCTTTCTGCCTGAACTGATCGAGGCCGAGATCGCCGTCAGGAGCTATCGCGAGGCGGCCGATTTCAACGGCAACCTGCGCGATACCGCGGTGCGGCCGATCCTCGATCTGATGCGGTTTCTGCCGAAGCAGATGGCCGAGGCCGTCGTCAAGGCGACCGACCTGTTGCGCGAGATCAACCCGGCGGTCGTCCATATCTGGCAGGACGGGCTGATCTACACCGCCGGCCTTGCCGCGGTGCTGGCCGGTGCGCCGCGCATCATCCTCAACGCCCGCTCGGTGCCGCCGCCCGAGCGACGGCGGTTCAACTGGCTCGAATACAGCGTCGTCTACCGGTCGCTGCTACGCGCGCCGGGGGTGCGGCTGGCGGTCAACTCGCGGCGGGCGGCGAGCGGGTTCGCCGCCTGGCTCGGCGTCGACATCGCCGACATCGAGGTCATCCCCAACGGCGTGACGGCGCCGCGGCGCGAGCCCGACCCGGGCGCGGAAGCGATGTTCCGGGCATTTGACGCGCGCACCGGCCGCAGCGGCGGACCGGCCTTTACGGTCGGCACGGTGATGCGGCTCGACAACAACAAGCGGCCGCTGCTGTGGGTCGACAGCGCCCTCAAGCTGATGAAAATATTGCCGGAGGCGCGCTTTATCGTGGTCGGCGACGGGCCGCTGGCGACAACGGTCCTGCGCCGGGTGCGGGCGGCGGGCGCGGGCGACCGGTTCCTCTTCCCCGGACGCTCGGCCTGCATCGGCTACTGGCTCGACAAAATGGACGCGTTCATGCTGCTGTCCGAGCATGAAGGCCTGCCGAATACGCTGATCGAGGCGCAGCTCTGCGGCCTGCCGATCGTCACCAGCCCGGCCGGCGGGGCCGTCGAGACCCTGATCCCGGAGGTCACCGGGATTGTCACCAGCAGTCACCCGACGCCGCTCGAAGTCTCCGAGATCCTTGCCGGCCTCGCCGGCGAGAGAACGCGGCTGGCCGAGATGGGAAGGGCGGCGGCAGGCTGGGCCGCACGGTCCTTCTCGATGGAGCGCATGCTGGACCGCACCCTCGCGCTGTACGCCGCGGCAGGGCAGGCACAGGCGCTGCCACCCGCCGCCGTCGCACGGCCGCTCGGCGCCGAACAGGCGCTGTAGCGCGATCCTCGCAACGGCTGGCCAAGACCATGTCGCGATTGCATCGCATGTCTGTGGGCGAGCCGACGACGGCGTTGCCAGGAAACCGCCGGCGATGATATCTACCCCTGCCGACGCGGTGGCCTGGCTGACCGATCTGCTGCTGCCGGCAATGCGCTACCGGGCGGGGCGGCTGGGGGGCGACGAATCCGGGGCATTCGATTTCTACCGCGCCCGGATCGCCGCCGGTCAGGTATTTTTGGACTATGAGGTTCGGTTGCTCAAAGCCATCATCGCGCAGGGGCTGCCGATCGACGAGATCCACGAGATCGGCTGCGGGTGGGGACAACTGGTCTTCCTCCTGGCCTGGAACGGCTTCAAGGCGACCGGGTTCGAAGTCGATGAGCGGCGGTTCGCCGGAGCGTTGTGTCTGCACCAGATCCTGGCGCAGGTCGATCCCTCTCGCACCGAACGGGCGCGGATCCGCAACGAGTTCTTCCCGCCCCTCGACCGGCCCGACCCCGCGCGTAGCGCGGTCATCGCGACCAACGTCGTGATCGGCAATCCGCACCTCTTCGAGGAGGAGATGATCTGGGGCCTGCGGCGCTATCGTTTTGCCATCATCGACGTCGATCGTTTCTGCCGACAACGCCGGCCCGAGGAGCGGCCGGGCCTCATCGCCCTCGTCGAGGAGAGCGGCTTGCGCAATCTGGGTCCGTTTTGCGAGGCTGGCGCCGACGGCACGTTCTATCTCTTCACCTCGGCTGACAGCGACGAGAATACGGCATGATGTTCGACGAGGCCGGCCAGTTCTCGGAGCCGCGGCGATCTTGGCTCGACCCGTTGCGGGTGCAGGTGCGCGTGGTGGGGGCCCTGATCCGGCGGGAAACGCGTGCGCATTTCGGCGACATGCGGCTGGGCTATCTGTGGGCGATCATCGAGCCAGGGCTGCATTTGGTGGCCTATTCGCTGCTCTTCACGTACATCTTGCGCCGCCATCCGCTGGTGGGCGGCAGCTTGGTGCTGTTTGTGCTGACCGGGCTCATCCCCTATTTTCTGTACGCCAAGCTGGCGATCTACCTGATGGGTGCGATCGGCAGCAACCGCGCGCTCCTCAATCTCCCGCCGGTCAAACCGTTCGACGTCTTCGCCTCTCGCGCCATCCTCGAAGGCGCCACCTACCTGCTGGTCGGGGCCATTCTGCTGACCGGCCTGTACCTCAGCGGCTCGCCGCAGGCGATCCCGCGCGATCCCATGAATCTGATCGGCGCCATCGTTGCGATCCTCTGCTTTGGCTTCGGGGTCGGCATGATCAATGCGGTGATCGTCGCCTTCGTCCCCAATTGGGCAACGATCTTCAGTGTCGTTCTGGGTCCGGTTTATCTGCTGTCCGGGATCTTTTTCCTGGTCGACGAAGTACCCTCGCCGATACGAGTCTATCTGCTTTATAACCCGTTGCTGCATCTGATCGGCTGGTTCCGCAGCGGCTTTTATCCTAATTACAGCACCGCCTACATCGATCGGCTCTACGCCCTGAAATGGGCGATCACGGTACTGGTGCTGGGGCTTGGCGTGTTGCGGGTAGCTCGCCGCAAGCTGCTGGAGCCAAAATGATCATTTTCGAGGACGTCCATAAGAGCTACCCGATCAAAAACGGCCGTCGCGTCATCCTCGACAGCCTCAACATCGTCTTCGACACCCGCAAAAACATCGGCATCCTCGGCCTGAACGGGGCCGGCAAATCGACATTGATGCGGCTCATCGCCGGCATCGAACTGCCCGACCGCGGCCGCATCCGCCGCCTCGTCAACATCTCCTTTCCGCTCGGCTATGTCGGCTGCTTTGCCGCCAACATGAGCGGGCGCGAGAACACCGCCTTTCTGGCCCGGGTTTACGGCTACAATGTCAATCAGGTGATTGATTTTGTTGAAGCGTTCGCCGAGCTCGGGGAGTATTTCGACGAGCCGTTCCGGACCTATTCGAGCGGGATGAGCTCCCGGCTCGGCTTCGGGGTCAGCATCGCCCTCGAATTCGACGTGTACTTGATCGACGAAGGGTTCAGCGCCGGCGACGCCCGCTTTACCGCCCGCTGCCAGGAAGTGTTCAAGGAGCGGCTCAAGGACCGCCGCGTGATCATCGTGTCGCACGCCACCGAGATCCTGCTGACCTATTGCGATATCGGAGCGACGCTGCACAACGGCAAATTGACCCATTATGATACGATCGAAGAGGCGATTACCAACTACAACGATATCGTGAACCAACCCTTCGCGGCTCGTTGAGAGTGCCGGAGAGTGCCGGGAACAGGAGTGCCGGGGCCGATGCAAACGCTACCCGAGACGCCGCAGCAAGACGATGCTGCCGCCGTGCCGGATCTTCAGGACTTCACCGAGACGACGACGCAGACCGTCCAGCAGACCACGGTCCGGGTGCTTACCGAGCGGGTGCGGCTGCTGGGGGTCGACCGTTCCGGCGCCTACGACCACTACCACTACAAACTGCAGCACGGCTTTCCCATCCCCTCGTACGAGGTGGCGATCGTCAAGCTGGTGCGGGAGAAATTTCCCGACCTCGTCTCCTATCATGAAATCGGCTCGGGCCTCGGGACCCTGCCGTTCATGCTGGCGCTCGAAGGGTTCGCGGCGGTCGGCGTCGAGCGTGACGAGCGCCGGCACCTGACCGCCACCGCGATCCTCGCCGAATTGCAGGCGCAGGCCCCCAGCATCGAGACCAATTGTCGGCTGATCTGGGCCCCCTTCCCGGAGGCCATCGCCGACATGGACGTTTCGGGCTCGATGGCCATCCTGACCGACTTCGTCGCTACCCACAGCCCGGCCGAATTCGCCAGGATCTGCCGCGAGCTCGGCCGCTATCGCTATGTCCTGCTCGATCTGCAGCGCTTCGTCGACAAGCGCGATGCCGGTCCCGACCAACAGGAGGTGACCGACATCCTCGTGCAGTACGGCTTCACGCCGTGCGATGAGGTGATTGACCTCGGCTACGAAGGGTATTATCGGCTGTTCGCCGGCAATACTGCGGCCGGCGAACGGCGCGGCGCAATCGTCGCGAAAGCCGGGGAGGAGGCGGGCGGCCGGCAGTTCAGCGCGCCGCAGACGGCCGAGACGGTGCCGACCGAGGTGCTCGGCGCCTCCTCGGTGGTCGCCGCGACAGCACAGCCGCCGGTGCCGTTCACCCTTCCGCCGATGCCGCAGCGGCGCCAGCACAAACGGTTCGGCGTCGTCGGTCTGTCCGCGCTGCTGATGATCGGCATCCCGACGCTGCTGGCGGTCGCCTATTACTTCTTCATCGCCGCCGATCAATACGTCACGACCTTCCAGTTCGCGGTGCGCGGCGCCAGCATGGAGGGGGCCGCTCACAAATCGGGACGGGTGTCGGGCATCACCGGCATGGGCTCGATGTCGCCCGACGCCTTCGTCGTCACCGATTTCATCAACAGTCACCAATCGCTCGAAGACGTCGAAAAGGAGACCGACGTCAGGGCGCTGTTCGGCACGCCGATCGCCGATTTCTTCGCGCGGCTGCCGCCCGATGCGACCAGAGAGGAACTCGACACCTATTGGCGCAAGATGGTATCGGCCCAGTTCGACGTGATCACCGGCAATGTCTCGGCATCGGTGCGCGCCTTCACCGCCGCCGATTCGCTGCGGCTGGCGAAGCTGCTGATCGCCGCCTCCGATTCAATGTTCAAGGAGATCAACTCCGAGGCGGAGCGCAATATGGTCAAGCTGGCAGACGAAAACCTCAAACGCGCCGAGGATCGTTTGACGCAGGCGCGGCAGGCGCTGCTCGAGTTCCGCGATGCCAGCGGCATCATCGATCCCGGCAAGGTCGCGCTGTCCAACTCCGTCATCGTCGACGACCTGCGCAAGCAACTGTCCGGGCTCGTCGCCAGTTACAGCGCGACGCACGCCGCGTTTCCGCAATCGCCGGCCTTGCCGCCGCTGAAATCGCGCATCGTCGCACTCGAGCGACAGATCAAGGCGGTCAGCAAAGCAAAGCCGAACCAGGAGGTGACCGAGCCGGTGACGCCCGCGGCGCTCGGCAAGTACGAAAAGCTCGATCTCGAGCGGCAGTTTGCTGAAAAGCAGTACACCGAGGCGCTGGAGCTGCGCGAGCAGGCCTATCTGGGGGCGCAGCAGCAGCAGTCGTATCTCGCCTTGTTCGTCAGCCCGACACTGCCGCAGCAGCCGCTCTATCCGGACCGGACGAAATCGGTGGCGATCGTGTTCCTGGCGGCGGCGGCCGCCTGGTTCTTCAGCGTGCTGATCACCTACGCCATCCGCGACCACTTGATGTAACGGTGCGGCGCTTGTTTTGGATGCGCGACAAGAAGCCCCCGGCCTCCCCGCCGCTGACGTTGGCCGCCGGCCGTTTCGATCCGCTGGCCGCGTTCGCCGACAATTTCGCGGTTGCCGGCACGGTGCCGCTGGAGGCCTGCCCGATCTGCGGCAGCGGCGATATCGGCCGTCTCTGGCAGCTGCCGCAGACGCGGCTTGCGGCGCCGACCTACCTCAACTCGCCGGGAGCGCCGTTTCACGACTTCTACCTCGACTACCTGCCGCTGCTGAAAGTGCCGCAGCAGGTGTTCATCTTCGACATCTGCCGCTTTTGCCACGCAATTTTCCGCAACCCGAAAGACGACGACCAGTCGTCCTACCGGCACGACACCTCCAAGGTGGAGGGGTTCAAGCAGCAGGGGACGCAGCCCTTTACCGGCATGGCGAATTTGTGCGAGCGGCATTTCCCGCGCGGCACCCGCGTCGTGGTCGATGCCGCCTGCGGCGCCGGCCAGATCCTGGCGATCCTGCAGGAGCGCCATCCGGAGCTGAAGGTGATCGGCCTCGAACTGTCGCAGCCCTCGGTCGAGTTCATGCGCGGTCGCGGCATCGAGGCGACCGCGGTCGATCTCGACTTCGACGACCTCGATCCGATCGTGCCGCGGGGCAGCGTCGATTTCATCGTCTTTTACGAAGCTTTCGAGCACGTGCGCCAGCCGCTGACGGTGCTGCGCAAGCTGGTGCGGATGCTGCGCCCCGGCGGCCGCCTGCACTTCAGCGCGCAGTGCTACGGCCCCGATAGCGAATTGCAGATCCGGGTCGGCGAGCCGATCTATATCGACCGTCACGGTCTCGATTGGATCGTCGCCCAGCTCGATGCCGATTTGCGCGACCTGCAGATCAATGTCAAATTCCGCGCGACATTGCAGCGCCGATGAACACCCGATTGAGCACCCGATGAGCATTTTGCGCGACACCGTCTCCGCCATTGTCCGCCCTGCGGGGCGGCGGTGACGCGCCGCGCCGCGCTGTTGCGCGAGCTGGCCGAGCGGCTGCGCCGCAAGGAGCTGACCTCCCTCATCTATTTCCACACCGACCATTTCGAGCCGTGGCGCGAGATCGGGGCGCGGGTGCCGGCGGTCGGGCAGGGCATCGTCGACAGCATCGGCGACTTCCGCCGCACCAGCGAGCGCATCGATTTCGCGCGGCGCCTGACGCTATTCTACAAGCCCCATCTCAATTACGACATGCGGCCGGGCGACGGCCTGTTCCGCGCCCATCCCGAGGACCTCGTCGGCTTCCTGCCGCGCAGCGAGGAAGAGGAGCATTACGGGCGCATGGCCCTGCAGGAGCTAGTCGCGCATTCGGCGCACGAGATCCAACTGCACATCCACCATGAATATTACACGGCGACCAACGGGCACACCGATCCGCGGGCGATCGAATGGTTTGCCAGCCCGCTCGGGCGCTCGCTCGACGAGGGGCGGCTCGAACTGGCCATCCGGCTCAATCGCGAGATCATCGGGCGCGAAACGGGCGCGATACCGGAGCGCTGGTTCTTCGTCCACGGGCATTGGGCGCTCAACGCCTCGGACGACAGCTCGTGCACCATCACCAACGAGATCGCGATCCTGTTGCGCAACGGCTGCCGCGGCGACTTCACCTTTCCGGCCGGCCGCCTGCACGTCAATCCGCGGATCAAGGTGCCCTATCTGTGCCGGCCGGTGAACGAGCCCAAGGGCTACGACATGCCGGCGGCGGAGCCTGAGATCGCCTACGGCAACGGCGCGGCGGCGGCCGACAAGTTCTTTCTGTGGTCGGCGGCGGCCTCGGGTCACCACTGCTCGATCGACTACATGTCGGAGAGCGTCCGGGCTCATCTCGAAAACACCCAGAAGGCCGCCGTCGCGCTGATCGAAGGATCCTATGCCGACGGCGGACAGCTGTTCGTCAAGACGCACGCCCACTCCATGCACCCGGCGTATTTCACGCAGGCGCGCAGCGCGGTCTTCCCGCACCAGTATCCGGCGGTCCAGACGTTGCTCTCGACGCTCTTCGATGCCGCCGAGCTGGCCGGGCTGACGGTGCGTTTCCACAGCGCCAGCGAGGTCTATGACCTGGTCGTCGGCGCGGCGCACAAGCCGGCGGTCGATCTTGCCGCGAGCTACCTCGCCCCCCCGTCCACGGCGACGGCAAAGGCGGCGGCGCTGCGCTCAGCGACCGCGGCCAATGGAGCGGCGCGCGGGCTGCGCGTCGCGAACCCGCGGTTCCGCGCCGCCGCCGTCGTCGAGCTGGTGCGCGAGACGGTGGCCGATGTGTTGCAGGAGCGGATCGACCGGCTCGGCACTGGCGGCAGCGGCGCCGACGAGCACTACGCGCTGATGCTGCGGCGCGGCGTCAAGCTGCCCGATTTCAACCTCGCCGCGCTCGACATCGTGCGCCGGCGGGTGCCGCGCCTGCGCAGCTACCACGAGATCGGCTCGGGGATCGGGATCCTGCCGTTCCTGCTGGCGCTCAACGGTTTCCCGGCGGTCGGCATCGAATGCGACAAGCGCCGGCACGCGACGGCGGCCGCGATCTGGCAGGAATTGTCGACGCGGGCCGCGGTGCCGCAGCGCGATTGCCGTCTCATCCTTGGGTCCTTCCCGCAGGCAATGGCGCGCGCGGACCTGTCGCATTCGATCGCGATCCTGACCGACTTCGTCACCGAGAACGGCCTCAAACAGCGCGAGCAGATCCTCACCGGGTTGCGGCGCTATCGCTTTGTGCTGCTCGACCTGCAGCGGTTCTGCGTGCTGCGCGAGACGCGCGAGCGGCAGCTCGAATTGCTCGATGAATTGCACACGATCGGATTCCGCTCGGTCCACAAGCCGAACGATCCGACCAACGAGGATTTCGCGCTGGCGCTGTTTGAGAATGCGCCGACGACGCGGCCGCGGCCGACGGCATGGTCGCGTCTCGAGCGGCTGTGGCGTCCCTCCGGCACCGCCTAAGCCGCTGGCGCCGAAGGAACCGTCCGCGGCTCCTCGCACAACCACCCTCCACGATCCCTGCACCAGGCGCGCACGTACCGCGGGTCGGCGCTGCGGAGGCTTGCGATTGCGCTGTTGTTGTGACAACCAGAGCGGTGTCAGCCGCGATCGGGAGTGAGGCGCATGCCGCGATACGATTACGACATGATCACGCTCGGCGCCGGCTCGGGCGGCGTCGCCTCCTCGCGCCGCGCCGGCAGCTACGGCGCGCGCGTCGCGATCGTCGAGGAGAGCCGTATCGGCGGCACGTGCGTGCTGCGCGGCTGCGTCCCGAAGAAGCTCCTCGTTTACGGCGCGCAATTCGCCGACGCGTTCGCCGACGCCGCCGGGTTCGGCTGGCATGTCGCGCCGCCGGTGTTCGATTGGCCGGCGCTGATCGCCGCCAAGAACAGGGAGCTCGACCGCCTCGAGCAGATCTACGTCAACATGCTGAAGAATAGCGGCGTCGAGGTCATCGCCGGGCGCGGCATCCTCGTCGATCCACACACGGTCGAGGTCGCCGGGCGGCGGTGCACCGCCGAGACGATCCTCATCGCCACCGGCGGCCATCCGACGGTGCCGCAGATCCCGGGCATCGAGCACGTCATCTCGTCGAACGAGGCGCTCGATCTGCCGCAATTGCCGCGCAAGATCGTCATCGTCGGCGGCGGCTATATTGCCGTCGAATTTGCCGGCATCTTTCGCGGCTTCGGGGTCGAGGTCGTCGAGATCATCCGGCGTGAGGAATTGCTCTACGGCTTCGACGACGATCTGCGGGTGTCGCTGGCGCAGGAGATGCGCGCGCGCGGCATCGAGATCCACACCCGCACCAATGTCGCGCGGATCGAGAAGGCGCCGCACGAGGGGTATTCGGTCTATACCGAGATCGGGCAGGAGATCTCCGCTGACCTCGTCATGTACGCGACCGGGCGCGGCCCCAACACCAGGGGCCTCGGGCTCGACGCGGTCGGCGTCAAGACCAACGAGCGGGGCGCCGTCTTGGTCGACGAGTGGCAGAAGACCAGCATCCCCAATATCTATGCCGTCGGCGACGTCACCGACCGCCTCAACCTGACGCCGGTGGCGATCGCCGAGGGGCGCGCCATCGCCGAGACGCTCTACAACAACAACCCGATGAAGATGGACCACGACGACATCCCGACCGCGGTGTTTTCGAACCCGCCGATCGGCACGGTCGGGCTCACCGAGGCGCAGGCGCGCGAGCGCTACGGCGACGATGTCGACATCTACTGCGCCCGCTTCCGGCCGATGAAGAACACGCTGTCGGGCCGCGACGAGCGCATCTTTATGAAGCTGGTGGTCGAGGGCAGAAGCGACCGCGTTTTGGGCTGCCACATGCTGGGGCCGGACGCGCCGGAGATCGTCCAGGGCTTGGCGATCGCGATCAAATGCGGCGCCTCCAAGCGCATGTTCGACCAGACCGTCGGCATCCACCCCTCGGCCGCCGAGGAATTCGTTACCATGCGCGAAAAAACCATCCGCACCCCGCAGAAGGAGGCGGCGGAGTAGGGCTCGGCCCAATGGAGGGCGGCGATGAAAACGTTGTCGTTACCAGACGGCTCCTTGGTCCGGCTCGTTGACGTAGCGCGAGCACGCTTCGAGCCTCATTTTCGCAGCTCCAATGGTTATTATGTTGATCTGGATATGCGCGACGGGTCAACGCGCGAAGACATTCAACGTGTTTCCCGCGATGCCGCTGAGGGTCGCCGGAATGAAATCGTTTTGCTGATGCAGGAGGCTTGGGCCGAAGTAGACGCTTACGAATGCGGACGCCAAGAAGCTACTGCCGATGCCCGATCATCAGGGTACGCTGACGGCTTGGAGGATGGCAGGAGAGAAGGCCACGCATGGGGCCGCGAAAACGGCCTTCGTGAAGGAATCCAGCACGTCGTCAACTATGTGCAGGAAACGCGCGAGCAATTTATGCGGGAGCTGGATTGCGTGGCAGAACTTTCACCAAGGCGACGTCGATTTTTCCGTGACGGGATTGATGTGCTAACTGGCATAATTCGCCATTTTTCGGAAGACGGCTACGAACCCTGATAATTCCTTGCGTTAGAAACGGCAGAAATGCGTTTCGCTTTTTCAGCGTCGAGATGGAGTTCGGTATGTTAGACAAGCGCGAATCAGCTGACCAAGACTCGGATACGCCTTCCACGCCGCGCCAACCCGATGCTGACGAGGTTTTGCGAGCGCAGCCGGTGAAGGGTCCAATTGATTGGGCGACGATGAGCCGAGAGTGCATTGCGCGCTATCCGAAGATTTTGGCGGCGCTTGCCGAATACGAGAGGCGCTGCCGAGAGCGGGAGACAGGCCATGCAATGGAGCAGCGAGCGGATCCTGACGACGCATACCGGCAGTCTGCCGCGGCCGCCGGAGTTGGTGCGGCTGTATGTGCGGCGCGCCCGCGGCGAGGCGATCGACGAGGCTGACCTCGATCGGCTCGGCAAGGCGGCACTGGCGCAGATCATCGATAAGCAGGTCGCGGCCGGGGTCGATGTCGGCAACAATGGCGAGCAGCAGCGCGAGGCGTTCTTTCTCTATGTGCAGCGGCGGATGAGCGGGTTCGGCGGCAGCTGGACGCGCTGGCCGCGCGGCGATGTCGAGCGCTACCCGCTGTTGAAGGCGCAGATGACGCAGATGCTGAATGCGCGCGAGGCGGTCGGCAATTACCAGCCGCCGAAGGCGATTGGCGAGGTGCGCTATCTCGATCCCGGCCTCGTCGAAGAAGAATGCGCCGATTTCCACGCGGCGCTCGACCGGAAGCCGGGCGCCTTTGTCGAGTCGTTCCTGACGGCGCCGTCGCCCGGCATCGTGGCCGCTGCGATGAAGAACGAATATTACGACAGCTTCAGCGCTTATCTCGCGGCCGTCGCGGCGGCGCTCAAGATTGAATACGAGGCGATCGTCGAGAATGGCTTTCTTCTCCAGCTCGACTGCCCCGACCTCGCGCTCGAACGCCACCTGACCTACAACGACCGGCCGCTCGCCGATTTCCTCGGCTTTGTCGAAGAGGTCGTCGCGGCGATCAACCGCGCCATCGCCAATATCCCGCGCGAGCGCGTGCGGCTGCATGTGTGCTGGGGCAATTACGAGGGGCCGCACGATCACGACGTGCCATTGGAAGACATCCTGCCGATCCTGCAGAAGGCCAATGTCGGCGGCTTTGTCTTCCCGTTCGCCAACCCGCGCCATCAGCACGAATACAAGGTGCTGGCGAAGCACAAGCTGGCCGACGACCAGGTCATCGCCGCCGGCGTCGTCGACGATCTGACCAGTTTCGTCGAGCACCCCGAGGTTGTCGCCGACCGACTGGAGCGCGTTGCACAGGCAATCGGCGCCCCGAAGCGGGTGCTCGCCTGCACCGATTGCGGCTTCGATACCTCGGCCGGCATGGGCCGCGTTCCGGAAGACGTCGTCTGGGCAAAGCTGCAGGCGATGGCCGAGGGAGCGAAGATCGCCAGCGAACGGCTCGGGTTTTAATCAGCCCCTCTCCCCATCCGCTCGCCGCCAGCAACCTTCGCGCAGGCTCGGACCGCGATATTCACCGGCGATTCAAAATCTCGCCCCGGCACGGCCCAGAACCCGCCCCGAAGCCGCGATATTCAGTTGCTGCCGGTCATCCGCCGTTACATCTCGCGGGTCCGGCAGGATCCTGTCTTCCAGCCGGAGAAAGTCCCGCATGCGCTGTAAAGTCCTGATGTGCGCCTTCGCTTGCGCAATGATGTTTATCGCCGGGTCGGCGTCAGCCGCCCGCCTCATTGTCACGATCGACGGGGTGCGTAATGCCCAGGGCGGTGTCTATGTCGGGCTTTACGCGACGCCGAGCAAGTTCTTGAACGGCAACCAGTGCGACGCCCAGCGCAAGGTGCGGGCGAGCACCGGCCCGGTCACCGTCGTGTTCGACAATTTGCCGCCGGGCACCTACGCGGTCGGCGCCTACCACGACGAAAACAACAACGACCATTTCGACACCAACTTCCTCGGCCTGCCGATGGAGGGCTACGCGCTGTCGAACGGCATCCGCGCCGTCGTCTCGAAGCCGACCTTCCAGCAGGCGGCGTTCACCGTCGGCAACGAGGACAAGCCAGTCGCCCTGCACATCCGCTACTGATCCAACTTTTCAGATCAGCTGCAGCCCCGGCGAAAGCCGGGGCCCACCTGCCCGCCGCTCTCGAGCCGAACCGTGGTGCGGGCTTCCGCCGGGAATGGAGCTATGTATCGTATGCTCCAAGCGCTGTGGGCGCTAATATCGCGGGATGGTTGACAGCACCTTCCCCGACCCGCAGAGCCCCACCGCGCAGGGCCACGCCCCCGGCGCCCCCGGCACCCGCCCGACCTGGACCAGCAGCGCCAAGGACATCGTCGGCTGCAGCCTCGGTCCGGCGCGGCTGTGGTTCACGATGGGCTTCGGCATCATCAACGAAGTCTATTACCCGCGGGTCGACATCCCGCAGATTCGCGATCTTGGCTTTATCGTCGCCGGCCCGGACGGCTTCTGGTCCGAGGTCAAGCGCAATGAGAACTACACGCTGCGCCTCTTGGCGCCGGGCGTGCCGGCGATCGAGGTGGTGCACCAGCATGCCCGCTACACGCTGCGGCTGCGCGTCTCGCCCGACCCGCGCCGCGATGTGCTGTGTATCGAATGCCGGCTGGAGCCTGCCCCGCCGGAGGCCGGGGGCGAGGCCGACCTCGGCCTTTACGTGCTCGTCGCGCCGCATCTCGGGGCCACCGGCTACGACAACACCGCGACGATCGGGCGCTTTCACGGCCGCACGGTGCTGTCCGGCGAGCAAGGCCCGTTCGGCATGGCCTTGGCGGCGGCCGACGAGCACCAGGGGGACGCATTCGGGCGCGCCAGCGCCGGCTATGTCGGCAGCAGCGACGGCTGGCAGGACTTCGCCCAACATGGCGCCCTGACCTGGCAATACCAGAGCGCGGGCCCGGGCAATGTCGCGCTGATCGGCGAATTACCGCATCGGGCCGTGCTCGCCCTCGGTTTCGGCAGTAGCCCCGAGGCGGCGGCGACGCTGGCGATATCGAGCCTGATCCAGCCGTTCGACAGCCTGCTGCAGCAGCAGATCGCCGACTGGGAGGGATGGCAGGCGAGCGCCGGGCAGCGCACCGCGCCGACCCTCGACCTGCCCGAGGCGATACGCGACCAGGCGGTGGTGTCGGCGATCGTGTTGCGCGCCCATCTCGACAAGACCTACCCCGGGGCCATGGTCGCCAGCCTCAGCGTGCCGTGGGGCGACCATGGCGACGAGCGCGGCGGCTATCACCTGGTGTGGCCGCGCGACCTCGTGCAATGCGCCAGCGCGCTCTTGGCGTTCGGCGCCGAACAGGAGGCGCGCGACACGCTGCGCTACCTGATCGCGACGCAGACCGAGGACGGCCACTGGCACCAGAACCAGTGGCTCGGCGGCACCCCGTATTGGCAGGGCATCCAGCTCGACGAGACCGCGATGCCGGTGCTGCTGGCCGAGCTCTTGGAGGACCGCGATGCGTTGCGCGGCATTGCCATAGAAAGCATGGTGCGGCGGGCGCTTGGCTATATCGCGCGCACCGGCCCCTCGACCGGTCAGGACCGCTGGGAGGAGAACGAGGGGATCAACGCCTTCACGCTGGCGGTGTCGATCGCCGCGCTGGTGGCCGGCGCCGAGCTACTGCCGTCGCCCGAGGCGGACTGGGCCCTGGAGCTGGCCGATTTCTGGAACGCCAATATCGAGAACTGGCTGACGGTCAGCGACACCGAGCTGGCAAAACGCTACGAGGTTCCCGGGTATTACGTGCGGGTGGCGCCCCCCGAAATCCTCCGCCAGGCGGAGGCGAGCCACGCCATCATCCCGATCCGCAACCGCATCGACAGCAGCGGCCTGCCCGGCGACGAGCAGATCGGCACCGAGTTCCTGCACGTCACGCGCTTCGGGCTGCGCCGCGCCGACAACCCATTCATCCTCGGCTCCTTGAAGCTGGCCGACGCGCTGTTGCGCATCGACACCCCGAATGGCCCGGTGTGGCGACGTTACCGCGGCGACGGCTATGGCGAGCACGAGGACGGCCGCCCGTACGACGGCACCGGCATGGGCCGGGGCTGGCCGCTGTTGACGGGCGAGCGCGGCCATTACGAGCTGAGCGCCGGCAACGATCCGCTGTCTTATCTCGAAGCGATGGCGGCAATGGCGAGCCCCGGCGGGATGATCCCCGAACAGGTGTGGGACGCCGATGCGATCCCGGCGAGGCGTCTCTATCCCGGCCGCGCCACTGGCTCGGCGATGCCCTTGGCCTGGGCGCATGCCGAATTCGTCAAGCTCTTGGCGTCGCGCCAGATCGGGCATCCGTTCGCGCGCCCGCGGGCGGTCTGGCAGCGCTATCGCGGCCATCCGGTCGCGGCCAAGCACGCCTTCTGGTGGGAACATGCGCCGATCGCCGCGATGCCGGCCGGGACGCGGCTGGCGGTGGCACTGCTGCAGCCGGCGGTCGTGCGCTGGGGCCACGACAACTGGCAGCAGGTCGTCGAGACGGTGACCGTCGATACCGGCCTCGGCTTTCATGTGGCGGCGCTCGAGACCGCGGTGCTGCCGCCGGGCAGCCGCATCGACTGGACCTGGCGCTATGCCGGCAGCGACGCTTGGGCCGGCCGCGACGCGTCTGTGACGATCGCGGCCTAAAGCTA
>JBLMXS010000068.1:0-3520 GCA_050257895.1 Thiohalocapsa sp. | reverse complement strand
TCCCCGGCGGGTTGTGGTAGACCTCGGTGAACCAGCGCAGCAACTCGCGCTTCGCAACCTCGGGCCGCTCGTCGACCGCCATGAAGAGGCGCTTCGAGATCGGGAATGTCTCCGGGTCGCGGCCGCGCGCCGCAAGCGCCTCCTTGAGGATCGGCACCGAGGCGGCGAAATCGGCGATGCGCGAGCCGCCCGAGCCCATCCAGCCGTCGGCGATCCGGGCGGCGCGGCGCACCGCGTCGGGATGGCCGACCCCCATCCAGATCGGCAGCGGCGTCTGCACCGGCTTCGGCGCCATCCTCTCGTCCTTGAGGTGATAGAAGCGGCCCTGGTAGGTGACCGTCTCCTCGCTCCACAGCGCGCGGATGATGTCGACCTCCTCGCGGAAGCGCGCGACGCGCCCCTCCGGCGACACCTCAAACTGCCGGTAATGGTGCTCGCGGCCGATGCCGACGCCGAGGATCGCGCGGCCGCCACTGACATAATCGAGGCAGGCCCATTGATGCGCAACCATCAAGGGGCTGTGGATCTGCAGTACGACGACCGAGGCGCCGAGGCGGATTTTCGAGGTGACCGCCGCCGCGTAGGTGAGGACGACAACCGGGTCGAAGCAGAAGACATGGTCGAGCGTGTTCTCGGTGACCCACAGATCGCGGAAGCCGAGCGCCTCGGCGCGCATCGCCACCTGCCGCACCGTCGCGATGTCGATCGGGTCCGGCGAGCGGTGCGGCAGCGACATGCCGAACGCGATCTTGTCCTTCAGCGCCATGTGCTGATCCTTCTGCGGCGACTCCCCCTCACCCCGGCCCTCTCCCCGCAAGCGGGGAGAGGGAGAGCGTTCGACGGGCGGTGCGAATTCGTTCCCTCTCCCCGCTTGCGGCGAGAAGGACAGAGCCTGCCCCGGGCTTGAACCGGGGGTGAGGGGCTGCCGGCCGGCGGTTCTCGATCACGCCTTCTCGATCAGCTCCATCTGAGCGCCGTCGGGGGCCTCGATGAAGGCGACGTGGCGGCCGTTGTTGTTCTGCTCCAGCATGATGTGGGCACCGTTGCTCTTCAGCTTGGCGATCGCGCCGGCATAGTCGTCGGTCTGCACCGCGATGTGCTCGATGCCCATCATCTGCTTGCGGTTCTGGGCGGCGCTGATCGTCGTGACGTTGAGCTGCAGCCCGTGCAGGTTGAGCTGAATATTGCCGTTCGGAGCCTCGTTCTTCACCGTCGCGCCGAAATTGTCGATGTAGAACTGCGCGGTCTTCTTGGGATCGTACGTCTTGATGTGGACGTGACCGATTTCCATGGCCATGCTCGTCTCCTCCGGTTGGTTTGCTGAGGCTCGCGGACGCGGTCTCGCGCCGAAGCTTGGCAGCAGCGCGCGGCGAACTCAACCATGGCAATAGGGAGGGAGGTATGAGCACGGCCCGCGACCTGGCGAGTTTTCTGATCGGTGTGCGCGCCGCTGACCTGCCGGCCCAGGCGATCGAGCATGCGGCGATGCTGATCGCCTCGACCCTGGCCAGCGCCGCGATGGGCAGCGGCCTCCAGTCGGCGAAGATCGTCAAGGACATGGCGGTGAGCCTCGGCGGCAGCCCGCGCGCCTCGGTATGGTACGACGCCGCCGGCGCCCGATTGCCGGTGGTTTACGCAGCGCAGGTCAACGCCGTGATGAGCGATGCCGCCGCCTCCGACGACAGCGATCTGCGGACGATCGTGCATTGCGGCACGCCGCTCGTCGCGACCGCGCTGGCCGCCGCCGAGCATCACGGCGGCACCGGCGAAGACGTGCTGGCGGCGATCGTCGCCGGCTACGAAGCCTCCGGGCGCGTCATCGACGCGATGACCTCCTTTCGCGAGCGCGGCTTCCACGGCTCGCAGGCCGCGATCTTCTCGGCTACCATAGCGGCGGCGCGCCTGTTGCACCTCGACGCCGAGCAGGCGACGCACGCGATTGCGCTGACCGCAACGTCGTCGAGCGGCCTCGCCAAGGCGGCCGACACCAGCGTCGCCCGCGAATGGCATGCCGGGATGGCGACGATGGCGGCGATCCAGGCAGTGCGGGCGGCGCAGCGGGGCTACCGGGCGGAGGAGAAGATCCTGGAGATGAAGCTCGGCTTGTTCGAGACGCTGGGCGGCGTCGACGGCAGCGAGGCGGCGGCGCGGGCGACGCGCGATCTCGGCGCGTCATGGGACATCGTCACCGACATGGCGGTGAAGCTGGTGCCGGGCGGCCACCCCTACCATGCCCTGGCGGAGGCGGCGGCCAACGCGGCGCGCCAGGGCAATATCGCCGCCGACGACATCGAGAGCATCACGGTGTCGCGGCCCGGGATGACGGCGCTGAGCGGGCCATTGCATCCACAGGACCTCGTCGACATGGCGCACAGCCCGGCCTACTTCGTCGCGGCAGGCGCCGCCGACCGCGACTTCTCATGGGCACATGCCGGCGCGGCGAAGATTGCCGACCCGGTAATCCATCGCCTGATCGACAAGATCCGCATCGGGCCGCCGCCCGCCCCTGATGAGAGTCAGCGCTACCGGCAGGGCGCCTGCGTGACGATCCGCACCACCGACGGCCGCAGCGTGACGAGCACCGTCTATGCACCGAAAGGAGCGGCGATGCTCGGCATCGACTGGGCCGACATCGACGCCAAGTTCCGCGCGCTGATGCCGCTCTCCGGATTGCCGGCGGAGCGCATCGAGCGCAGCCTCGGCCTCATTCACGATTTCCGTCGGCTCGACGGCGTCGGCGCCCTGACCGGACTCCTGCGGCCGGCCGCCTAGCAGCCAGCGGCGCATCATCGTCGCCCAGAAGCTTGCCGGCGCCGGCGCGGCGGAGCTCGCCGGCACCGCGTCGCGCGCGATCGCCAGCACCTCTCTCGCTTCCGCCTCTTCCAGCCACTGCAGGTGTCTCGGGCTTCGCATCGGATCCCTCCCGCCGCCATATTTGCGTATGCCGCGAATATAGGGGCCGGCCGCCGCCGGTACCTGTGACGGGGCTCACATGCGGATCAAATATTCGTGTCATTTAATGTGAAGTGGTTCACAGTCGGAGCATGCGCCGTACCCCGAGCCGCCCTCCCGCGGCTTGACGCCGTGCAGTGCGATCGACCTATCCCGAACGGCAATTCCCCGACGCAACGGAGTAGATACTCATGATCCAGGTGCTCGCGATCATCACCGCCAAGCCGGGCAAGCGCGAGGAGGTGCTGCAGCATTTCCGCGCCAACATGCCGGCAGTGCACGCCGAAGCGGGCTGCATCGAATATGCCCCGGTGATCGACGCCGACGGCGGGCCCGGCGCGAAATTCGGTCCCGACACGTTTGTCGTCGTCGAGAAGTGGGAGAGCCTCGACCACCTGAAGGCGCACGCCAACTCGCCGCACATGGCGGCCTACGCCGCCAAGACCCGCGAGCTTCTCGCCAACCGCGAAATCCACGTCTGCCAGCCGGCGACCTGACGGTATCGGGGTTCCGCCCCATCCGGGCTTTCCCCCGCCTGCGGGGGAGGGAGAAGAACGTCACCTCCCCC
>JBLMXS010000067.1:0-6953 GCA_050257895.1 Thiohalocapsa sp. | reverse complement strand
GAGTAGGGCGGAAAAGCGAAGCGCATTCCGCCATGCAGCGGCGGGTGTCGGCGGATTGCGCTGCGCTTATCCGCCCTACAGCTTGCTGCCGCGTCTTAGGGCCCGCCTTACCGAGGAGAAGGCGAAACCACACCGCCGCCTGGCGTGCCGATCATTGCCGGCTGCCGTCGGAATCGCCCCTTTCGCCGTTGACGCTTGGCCCTTGCAGCGCCTGCGGCAGCGGGCCGACCAGTTGTTCGAGTTCCCAGCGGTTTATCAGCCCCTGGCGATACGCATCCTCGGGCGTCGCGGCGTTCATCGGATACCCGTCCGGGCTCACCCATTGCGCCTGCTGCGTCCACGGCGGCGGGACCTGCGCCCGAACCGGCGCTATCGCCAGGGTTAGTGCCGCCGCAATGCCGATCACCAGATGCTTCATCCGCCGCGCCTCTGCAAACACCCTGGATAGGGTGCACACCACCTTTTGGTCACCCGATCCTATTTAGGAGAGCGAAGAGCATTTTTTGAGATCGAGCCGCGATCACCACCTCGTGATGCTGTCAGTGCTGCGGCTCGGGGTGCCCTTCCTTCAGTCGTGGGCGCGGATGAAGGCGCGGACCTTGGGATAGGTCTCGGCCTGCCAGCGGCGGCCGTGAAAGACGCCGTAATGGCCGACCTGCTCCTGCAGGTGGTGCCGCTTCTTGGCGGGCGCCAGGTTGTCGCAGAGGCGGTGGGCCGCGGCAGTCTGGCCGACGCCGCAGATGTCGTCGCGCTCGCCCTCGACCGTCATCAGCGCGGTGTGTTCGATGGCGCCGGGATCGACCAACTCGCCATGCACCCGGAAGCGGCCCTGCGCCAGATCCCGCCGATGGAACACGCGGTCGACGGTCTGCAGGTAGAAGTCCGCGGGCAGATCCATCACCGCGCTGTACTCGTCGTAGAAGGCGCGGGTCGCGGCGGCGCTCTCCCCGTCGCCGGCGACGAGCTGGCGGAACATCCGCCAATGTGCGTCGACATGGCGGTCGAAATTCATGCTGAGAAACCCGGCGAGCTGCAGAAAGCCGGGGTAGACGCGGCGCAACGCGCCCGGGTAGCGAGCGGGCACGGTGGTGATCAGCATGTGCTCGAACCAGGCAAGCGAGCGCGAGTTGGCGAAGCGGTTGACCTCGGTCGGGTTGGCGGCCGGGTCGATCGGGCCGCCCATCAGCACCATCGAGGCGGGCTGGCAGGGATCGCGCGCCATCGCCATCAGCGACACCGCGGCCAAGACCGGCACCGAGGGCTGGCACACCGCCACCACATGCGTCCCGACGCCGAGCCGGTGGATCAAGTCGATCAGCAGGTCGATCTCGTCGTCGAGGCCGAAGCGGCCGGCGCTCACCGGCACATTGCGGGCGTTGATCCAGTCGGTCAGGTAGACGTCGTGGTCGGGCAGCAGTGTCGCGACGGTGCCACGCAGCAGCGTCGAGAAATGGCCCGACAGCGGCGCCACGACCAGCAGGCGCGGCTGGTCGACCGGCGTCGCCTTGCGGAAATGGACGAGCCGGCAGAACGGGTGCTCCGCCGCCACCTCCTCGCTGACGGCGACCTCAGCGGGGCCGTCCACCGCGACACGATCGATGCCGAACGGCGGTCGCTCATGCGAGATGCGGGTTTGCGAGAACAGGTTCAGCGCCGCCGCGGCCCCCCGCACCAGCGGCAGATGCCCGAGCCCCGGCCACGGGTAATCGAGAACGCTGCCGGCCGCTTCGGCGAAGAGCCGCATCGGGGCCAGCGCGTCGCAATGGGCTTGATAGGCGTCGTAGAGCATGCACCCTCACTGGGACAGCATCGGGCGCCGCAACATATGCGGCCCTTACAGGTCCCTTGCGCATATATATGGGGATTGGCGCCGGGAAAACCTCTGGCGATCAGCGCGGCGGGGCGGCGACGCCGCCGCGCATCTCGTGCACCACCACGCCGAGGCGGCGCGGCGGCGGCGCCAGCCACAGCGGATGCGCCAGGCTCGTCGCCACGTCGTTCTCGCCGGCCTGCCAGCGCCGGCGCAGCGCTTCCGGCGAAAAATCGGCCATCTTGGCGGCCAGCCCGTCGGCATTGCCTTCGTGGACAAGGTGCAGGATCGTCATCGTCGCCTCGCTCGCTTCGGCGAGGCATTTGCGGATGTCGGCCTCGTTGCGCAGCGCCGTCGGCAGGCGCTCTCCGAGCAGGGCAACCATGCGGCGCAAATCGTGGTGGCGCCGCAGCGCCGCGATCTCGCGCGCCGAGCGGCTGATGCCGCCGCCATTGGCCGGCAACGGATCGTAGCCGTCGATCACGAAGCACAGCGTGTCGGCCGGGCGGGCATCGTCGAGCGCCGCCACCGAGACCGCGGCGCCGCCATAGGGCTGGCCGTCGATGACGGTCGGCGGCAGGCCGGAGAACGCGGTGCTGGCGAGCACGTGATCGGGACCGAGGACATGGCGGTCGTTGTCGAAATAGGTCTCGGCGCCGGTCAGCAGGTTGACGGCCCCGAGGACGACGCGGACGGCGCCGGAATTGACCCGGTCGAAATCGACCGCCGCTTCGAGCAAGCTTCGCAGCTCCCCCGGCCGCACCGGCGGTCGCCGCTCGGTACCGCGTTCGCGCACCGGCCCCGCGGCCAGATTGCGGCGGCTCGCCGCCCTCCCCGCCAGAAAATCGCCGAGGCGGATCGCGAAGCCGCGTTCGCGGCGCGCCGCAGCGTGGCGGCACAGCTCCTGCCAGAATTGGCGCAGCCGGAACGTGCGTTCGTGCGGCAGGTTGCCGGCGACGATCGCGGCGTTGATCGCGCCGATCGCGGTGCCGGCGATCCAGTTCGGCCGGACCCCGCAATTCTCCAGCGCCGCATAGGCGCCGGCCTGGTACGATCCGAGCGCCGCGCCGCCCGACAAGACCATCGCGATACGGTCAAACCGGGCCAAGCTCTTGTCGGATCGCGCGCGCGCCAACCTCAGCTCCCTGCGACTTTCCCGCGGGCGGACGCTCATCATAAGGGGTCGCAGAAGAGCGTCCAGTGTCGAAACGCGCGGCAGCTCATTTCAGTTCGGGGGTTGACACCGGCGGTACGGATTTGAGGTAGACCGCAATCGCGTGGCGGTCCGCCTCGGTCAGCTGCGAGGTGCTTTTGACAACCTCCGCCATCGCGCCGTCGACGGTATCGAGGTCGGGCATCTGGCCGTTCGTCAGCACTTGGACGATGTCGTCCTCGCTCCACTCGCCGATACCGGTCTTCGGATCGGGCGTGATGTTGGGCACCGGCTTGCCGTCGGGCCCGTTGCGGGTGCCGGCGAGAAAGCGGCTGCTCTCCATCGCGCCGAACCAGTTGCGCGGGGTGTGGCATTCGCCGCAATGCGCCAGCGCCGTCACCAGGTAGGCGCCGCGGTTGTAGGCCGCGCTCCGGCCTGGGTCGGGCCGGAAGCGGCCGCGGTCGAAGAACAGGAGCTTCCAGCCGTTCTGCAGGAAGCGCCAGGAGAACGGGAAGGCCACGTCCGGGTCCCTGCTCGCCTCCTTTACGGGCGGCAGCGAGAACAGGTAGGCCTTGATCGCCAGCGCGTCGGCGTCGAGGATCCGGGTGAAGCTCGTATAGGGGAACACCGGGAAGTAATTGGCGCCGTCCGGCCGCACCCCGTCATGCAGCGCCCGCAGGAACTGTGCATCGCTCCAGCGCCCGATGCCGGTCTCCGGATCGGGGGTGATGTTGGGGCTGTAGAAGGTGCCGAACGGGGTCGAGAGCGCGCGGCCTCCGGCAAAAGGCCTGCCGCCGTGCGCGCTGTCGGTGTGACAGGCGACGCAATCGGCGGCGATCGCGAGGTAGGTGCCGCGCGCCACCCGGTCCGGATCCGCGGCATACGCCGCAGCCGCAATGAGGCAGACCGCGGCGAGGATCAATTCCCTTTGGCGCGGAAGTCGTTGTGACACGCCTTGCACGCGCCGATCTCGGTGTAGGCGGCCTCGACCTTGGCCTTGTCGCCAGACTTCACCGCCGCCGCCAGCTGGTCGAGCTGGCCGAGAACGGTCTTATAGTCAGCCACGAATTTGTCATGCTGCTGCCAGATCTCCGGCTTGGCGCGGGTCTTCGCCTGGACCTGGCCGATGCCGGTCCCCGGGGGGAATAAAGGCGGCAGCCGCTCCACCGATTTTTTCGCGGCCTCGACCGCGGCAAGCGCCGCGCCCTGATCCGTCTTGCCCTGGGCGTAGTTCCTGACCGCCACCAGATCGCGGCCCTGGCCCTTCATCGCTTCCTGCCGCTCGGCGATGACCTTTTCCTTGTCCTGCGCCAGCGCGGCAACGCCCGAGCCCAGCAACAGGAGGACAGCCAGGCAAAGCGAACCAGCAGTCTTCTTCCCAGCAGCCTTCATCGTCACCCCCGGTTTTTTTGCGATTTCATGTCCGCGCCAAGAATTAACGCGGTTTCGGCACGATCGGTGCATCAAATGCCCGTGAAGCGGGCGGCGATAAGGGTGCGGTCGGCTAAGCGACTCGATAGGGCCGGTTGCCGCGGCTCGGGGATCGCTCAGAGGCCGCCGGCGAACTGATCGCGAGTGCGCTGTTCGCTCTCCTCGCGGATCCTTATCAGGTCGCGGATGCAGGCGAGGCTGGCCGCGCTGCCGGCCAGCATTCCCCATTTTTCGCAGTAGTGGACGCTCTCGGCGGCAAGAGTCCGGTCCAGCTCAGCGGCCGCCTCTCCGCGCGCCCGCTGCAGCGACGGCAGCGCGAAAAGCATCGCGATCCCGACACCCCCTCCAATGACGTAAAGGCCCCGCGCCGCCATCCGGTAGCTGCGCCGCTCACACAGGCGCTCGCCCTCTGCCTCCTCGCGCATCTGCCCCCCTTGGCGGCGGGCCTGCGAAGGAGCCGGCCGTCCGGTTGTTGTTTACTGACTGCGGCAGATTATAGCAGCGAATTTCACGGTTACGTGATCGCCACTTCGATATGGGTCTTGAAACCCGGGCGCTCTTTCAGGCGGTCGTACCAGGCGCGCAGGTAAGGCAATTCCGGCCGCTCGATCGGGAAGTTGAACCAGCGGTAGATCTGCGTGCCAAGGACGATTTCGGCGAGGCTGAGCCGGTCACCGGCGAGAAATCGCTGGTCCTTGACCGCATCGTCGACGATCGTCCACGCCGCGATCGCCCGCCGCCGTGCCGCCTCGACCGCGGCGTGGTCGAGCGCCTCCGGCTTGGTGCGGATGAGACCGAACAGGAGCTGCCCCATGGGCCCGCCGACGACCGACAATTGCCAATCCATCCAGCGCTCGACATGGGTGCGCGCCGCGGGGTCGCGCGGGTAGAGATGCTCGCCGTTGCGCGTCGCGGCGAGGTAGCGGCAGATCGTGTTCGACTCCCACATCACGAGGTCGCCGTCGATCACGGTCGGCACCAGCCCGTTGGGGTTGAGCCGCAGATATTCCGGATCGCGGTTGCCGCCGAACGGCCCGCCATGATCGACCCGGTCGAACGGCAGGTCGAGCTCGGCGCAGCACCACAGCACCTTTTGCACATTGGACGAACTCGCCCGGCCCCAAATCTTCAACATCGCGCCGCTCCCACAGAATTGCCGTTATGGAGCCTCAGAATCCGGCCGAGCGCAACGGCTGTGCGGCAGGCTCGCGGATCGTTGCGGGTGCTGCCGGTACGGGGGGGGGTGTGGCATGAAGCTGGTTCTTGCGACGCTGGCGGTCGGCTGCATATTCGCGCTGCCGGCGGCGGCCAGCCAGCAAGGCGCAATCGCGCTGAAGAACTGGCACAAGATGGATTCCTGCGCCCGCGAGGCGCAGACCGCATTTCCCGATTTCACCGCCGATAGCAACGCCAAGCGCGACGCCAAGCTGAAGGAATGCCTTGAGGGCAAGAACCTGCCGCCGCGCGAGCTCCCGATTCCGGGGCGGTAGCGGGCGTTGCGCGCTATCGCCGGCGGTGTCAATCTCGGCGGGGGAGCGGGCAGGTGCTTCGAATGGACCGGGAGCGGCGGGGGACGAGAGTGGCGGCATGGCTGTTGCTGCTTGCCGCCTCGCTGCTCGGTGCGGCGGCGACGGCGCAGGCCGACGGCACGGTCCTGCGGGCGCGCGACTGCGGCGACAAGATCTTCGTCTCGACCGGCAACGACACCTACTCGGTGTTGACCGCCACCGGCAGCAATCAGGGCATCGCCGACGGCGACCTGCTGGTCGGCGAGGTCGAGCGCATCGGCTTCTCGCTGGTCTACGACCGGACCGCGGCCCGCTCGGTCTCGGCGATCATCGAGGAGCGCCGCCTCGACCGGGCGCAGATCAACCAGCGCATCGCGGTCCGCTGCCGGACCTCCGTGTCGCAGGCGTTCATCCACGGCACCGTTTCGCGCGCCGACGGCTGCAGCGGCCGGATCATCGTCAACACCGACAAGGGCTATGCCATTCTGCAGCGGCTGGCCGGCGGCATGGTGGCGGACGGCGACACGCTGCGCGGCGACTTCAACCAGGCCGGCCGCGCCACGGTCAAGGACGACCAGACGGGCGCCACCCTCACCGTGTTCGTCGAGGATTTCCAGCTGCCGAAATCCGCCGCCTCGCGCAAGATCCAAACCCTCTGCCGCCGCTAATGCGGAATCCAGAAGGCCACAGATCAACGGATCGTGTCATCCCGGCGCAGGCCGGGATCCATCCCCAACATGGACGCCGGCTTTCGCTGGGGTGACTATGACCGTGGCCGTCATCCCCGGGCTCGACCCGAGGATCCTTTCGGCCGCACGCAGATGGCCGGGTCAAGCCCGGCCATGACGATGACGTGTTTCAACCGGCTGGGGAACCGGCGGCGGCTATTTCGGCGACACCACCATCGTCATCTGGCGGCCTTCCATGCGCGGCATCTGCTCGACCTTCGCAATTCCGTCGAGGTCGTCGCGGACCCGGATCAAGACGTTCATCCCCAGTTCCTGGTGCGCCAACTCGCGCCCGCGGAACCGCATCGTCACCTTGACCTTGT
>JBLMXS010000066.1:0-2544 GCA_050257895.1 Thiohalocapsa sp. | reverse complement strand
CGCCGAATCACCCAGCATTTCGCGGACGATCTCGTGGTCGCCGTCGCTGTAATTGACGATCGGAAAGAACAGGAAATGGTCGAGCCCCTGGACCAGGTAGTCGTACGCGACCTCCTGGGGGCTGCGGTTGCCGCTGGCGGCGATGGCGGCGACCGATTTCTCCGGCGGCGGCTCGTAATCGGGGCTGCTGCCGTTCATCACGAACATGCGGTCCCAGCGGCCGACCATGTCCTGGCGGGCCTGCGACAGGCGCGCAAGCTGTGCCGCCGACGGCTCCTCCGCCAGGAGGCGCCGGCGCAGCTCGGGCTGGCGCAGCATTGCCAGCCGCTCGCCCGGCGGCAGCGCGTCGAGCGGCACGTAGCTCGGGCGGATCGAGAACGGGTTGAACGACCCGGCGACGCCCATGATGATGCCGACCGGGCGCCCGGCGACCTGCGCCGTGATCTGCGCCCCCTCGCGGCGCGCGCCGTGCACCGCCCGCAGCAGGCGGCGCCAGCGCGCCGGGTCCTTTGCGCGGTCGGTCAACAGGAACCACACCGGGCGGCCGGTCTCGCGCGACAGCCGCGTCATCCAGGCGAACTCAGCCGCCTCGTCGACGAAGTCGCTGTTCATGCCAAAGGCGCCATGGCCGGCCGCGCCGAGGGCCCGGCCGATATGAAACAGCTCCGCCTCCTCGGCAAAATGGCCGGGCACCAGATCGCCGGTATTGGTCTTGTGCGAATAGGTGCGCGACGTCGTGAAGCCGAAGGCGCCGGCGCGCACCGCCTCTTCGGTCAGCCGACGCATCGCGGCGATGTCGTCGTCGCTCGCCGCCTCGCGGTTGATGCCGCGCTCGCCCATGACATAGACCCGCAGCGGATGATGCGGCACCTGCGCCGCGACATCGATCGTCCGCGGCAGCCGCGCCAGCGCGTCGAGGTATTCGGGGAAGCTCTCCCATTCCCACGACAGCCCCTCGGCAAGCGCCGTCCCCGGAATGTCCTCGATCGCCTCCATCAGGTCGATCAGCCCGTCACGGTGCTCCGGCCGCACCGGCGCGAAGCCGACCCCGCAATTGCCGAACAGGACGGTCGTTACGCCGTGCCAGGACGACGGTGCCAGGACCGGGTCCCACGTCGCCTGCCCGTCATAATGGGTGTGGACGTCGACCCAGCCCGGCGTTACGAGGAGGCCGTCGGCGTCGATGACGCGGTGCGCCGGTCCCGCCTTGCCGCCGACCGCGACGATACGCTCGCCGTCGATCCCGATGTCGCCGGTGACGGGCGCAGCGCCGGTACCGTCGACGATGGTGCCGCCTTTGATGACGATGTCATGCATCGCAAACCTCCGGTCCGTGATCGCGTCAACTTATGCTCTACGCGCAACTCGCGCGTCGCGCCAGAGGCCAGCTTGCGCACCGACGCACCGACGCAGTTCGTCGACCCCGCGTGTTGCTCCCCCGGCACGGGGTGCGGTTGTTGCTACCGCCTGTCCGGCGCCGTCGTCCACGGCGGCGACAGCGCCAGGACGGTCAGGTAGACCGGGCATTCCGGCACATGCGCCCCCGGCAGAAAGCCGAGGCTCATCAGGAATTCGCCGACGATGAGGCCGCCGGTGAAGCGGAAATTCCTTTTGAAAAGCTGCGTCCATTCGTCGAGCGGGCGTGGGTGGTGGGCCATCAGCCAGGCGTGGAACGAGCCGTGCGCGGCGCGCAATTCCTGGATCCGGCGGGCATTGGCAATCACTGCCGCGACCTTCTGCCGGTTGCGCACGATGCCGGCATCGGCAAGCAGGCGGCCCACATCCGTCGCGTCAAAGGCGGCGACGCGGTCAACCTCGAAATCGGCGAACGCCGCGCGCAACGCCGGCCGCTTCTGCAATACCGTCAGCCATGACAGCCCGGCCTGGTTGATCTCCAGGACCAGGCGCTCGAACAGCACCGATTCGTCGTGGGCCGGAAAGCCGTACTCCCGGTCGTGATAGGGCCCGTGCAGCGGATGCCCGGGCGCGGCGCGGCAATAGGCGGCGCTCATCCGGCAGTCTTAGAGCCTGTGAGTCACGAGTTGCGGAAGCTGATCCACGGCTCGTGCACGATGACGTAGATGCCGAGCCAGATGATTGCAGCCACCGCCGTCGTCAGCGCCAGCTTGCGCGCCAAGAGCGGGCGCTGCGGCGCGCCGGCGGCATGGCCGAGCTCGCCCGGCTCGGACGGCGTCACCCATAGCGGCAGTATCGCGAACAGCGTCACCCACCACACCAGGATATAGACGACGATGCCCGTTACCCAGCCCATGCGGAACCAATCGTCATTGCGAAGAGCGCAGCGACGAAGCAAGCCCGAGCGGCATGTACGCGAGCGGCACGAGATTGCTTCGCTGTCGCTCGCAATGACGACTCGATTGCGCGAGGCGTCACACCTGCTCCAGCTCGATCAGCGTGCCGCAGAAATCCTTTGGGTGCAGAAACAGCACCGGCTTGTCGTGCGCGCCGAGCTTCGGCTCGCCGTCGCCGAGGACACGGGCGCCGGCCGCAACGAGACGGTCGCGGGCGGCGAGGATGTCGTCG
>JBLMXS010000065.1:0-6664 GCA_050257895.1 Thiohalocapsa sp. | reverse complement strand
CTGCAGTATTATGGCGTGAAGGCCGTGATCCTGAATGGGGGTTGGCCCGTGCTTGCAGCGGCGACCGGGCTGCCCCCGTCAGCCGCCGCTTCGTCGGGCGGTTTCCATGCAGTGCCGGGGTCGGGACCGGTCGGTCTGGTCGACCGGGAGACGCTGAGGGACCAACTCGACGGTCGCGCGCAGGTGTTCGATACGCGAACCCGCGCGGAGTTCACCGGGGAGGATGCGCGCAATCGCGCCCGCAGCGGCCATCTGCCGGGAGCGCGGCACCTGTCGCATGTGGACCTCATTGAGAATGGGGTGGTTCGGCCGGCGCCGGCTCTGCGCGCGATGCTGCAGCGGGTCGGGTTTGGCCCGGGCGACCATATCGTGACGCATTGCGAAGGCGGCGGCAGGGCCGCATTAGGGGCCGCGGCGGCGGTGCGGGCCGGATTCGACGACGTGCGGGTCTACTATCTGAGCTTCGCAGATTGGGTACGCGACGAGAGCTGTCCAGTCGTCCGCTAAGCTCGGAAACGGCGAGCGGCGACGATGGTTCGCAGCCAGTTGCCGATCTCGGTCGTCCGGCGTAGCGGATCCAGTATCTCGCTCGCGACCCCATACCGCCAAATCAGATCGCGACGGGCAGGCTCGGCGTCGCGGGCGCCCTCCGGTAAGCCCGGGAAAAATCTATCGCGGGTTGGAGCAGACCGCTGACGCCGACGCCGCCTCCCACACACATTGCTCCGGGCGCCCGCGCTTCCCATAATCGGTCTCATGGATTTCGATCTGTCGGACGAGCAGCTTGCCTTCCAGGAGACGGCGCGGCAGTTCGCCGAGCAGGAATGGCTGCCGCACGCCGCCCTGTGGGATCGCAGCGAGGAGTTCCCGGAGGCGGCGTTGCGCGCCGCCGCGGCGCTCGGTTTTGCCGGCATCTATGTGCGCGATGAGTTCGGCGGCAGCGGCCTGTCGCGCCTCGACGCGACGATCATCTTCGAGGAACTGGCGGCCGCCTGCGTCTCGACCGCCGCCTATTTGTCGATCCACAACATGGCGGCGTGGATGATCGATCGCTTCGGCAGCTCGGAAACGCGCCGGCAATCCCTGCCGAAGCTGATGACGATGGAGCATTTCGCCAGCTACTGCCTGACCGAGCCAGGCAGCGGCTCGGACGCCGCGGCGCTGCAGACCCGCGCCCGGCGCGACGGCGAGCACTACGTGCTGAACGGAACAAAGGCCTTCATCTCGGGCGGCGGCCGCAGCGACGTCTATGTCGTGATGGCGCGCACCGGCGAGGCCGGCCCCAAGGGCATCTCCTGCCTCGTCGTCGAGAACGGCACCCCCGGCCTCAGCTTCGGCAAGCAGGAGGAGAAGCTCGGCTGGCACACGCAGCCGACCGCGATGGTCAATTTCAGCGATTGCCGCGTCCCGGTCGCGAACCGGCTCGGCGCGGAGGGCGAAGGCTTTGCGATCGCGATGATGGGGCTTGACGGCGGTCGCCTCAACATCGGCGCCTGCTCGTTGGGCGGCGCCCGCGCCTGCTGGGAGATGGCGCGCGGCTACCTGTTGGAGCGCCGCCAGTTCGGCCAGCGCCTCGCCGATTTCCAGGCGCTGCAGTTCAAGCTCGCCGACATGATGACCGAGATCGAGGCGGCCCGCCTGATGCTGCGCCGCGCCGCCACCAGCCTCGACAACGGCCTCGCCGAGGCGACCGTGCATTGCGCGATGGCGAAGCGGCTGGCGACCGACGCCGGGTTCGCGGTCGCCAACGAGGCGTTGCAGCTGCACGGCGGCTACGGCTACCTCAAGGATTTCCCGCTCGAGCGCTATCTGCGCGACGTGCGGGTGCACCAGATCCTCGAAGGCACCAACGAGATCATGCGCGTCATCATCGCCCGCCGGCTGCTGCGGCAATGACCCTGGCCGACGCGACGCTCGCCGAATTGCAGCAGGCGCTGGCGGCCGGCCAGACGACGGCGAGCAATTTGGTCCGCCGCTATCTTGAACGGATCGAGGCGTATGACCGGGCGGGTCCGCTTCTGAACGCGGTGCGGGCGGTGAACCCCGAGGCGCTGGCGATCGCGGCGACGCTCGATGGCACCGCGCCCAGCACGGAGCGCCCGCTCGCCGGCATCCCGATCCTCGTCAAGGACAACATCGCGACCGGCGACCTCATGCCGACGACCGCCGGCGCGCTGGCGCTGGCGGCGGCGCGCGCGGTGCGCGACGCGACCCTCACGGCGCGGCTGCGGCAGGCCGGCGCCGTCATTCTGGGCAAGGCCAACCTGACCGAATTCGCCAACATCCTGGCGATCGACATGCCGGCCGGCTACAGCTCGTTGGGCGGCCAGGTCAGGAACCCGTATTTCCCGGCGGTCGACGCCGACGGCCTGCCGTTGCTGTCGCCGGGCGGCTCGAGCTCGGGCTCGGCGGCGGCGGTGGCGGCCGGGCTCTGCGCCGCGGCGATCGGCACCGAGACCTCGGGCTCGCTGTTGTCGCCGGCCTCGCAGAATGGGCTTGTGACGGTCAAGCCGACGGTCGGCCTCGTCAGCCGCGCCGGCATCCTGCCGATCGCCCACAGCCAGGACACCGCCGGCCCGTTGACCCGCTGCGTCCGCGACGCGGCGATCCTGCTCAACGTGCTGGCCGCGCCCGACGCCGACGATCCGGCGACGCAGGGACAGCAGCGACCGATCGATTACACCGCCGGTCTCGACGCGGGCGGGCTGCGCGGCGCCCGAATCGGTATGCCGAGCGATCCGTCCGACCCCGGCAACGACGTCTATTACGGCCGGCTCGTGCCGGCGGCGCACACCGTGATCGGCCAGGCGATCGCGACATTGCAGGCGGCCGGCGCCGTCATCGTGCGCGCCAACCTGCCGACCGCCGGCTGGATCGGCGGCCCCGGCACCGAGGTCAAGATCATCAACCGCAACCCGCGCAGCGCCACCTTGCACCAGCCGGTGCGCCGTTCGCTCGTCTTCGTCTACGAGCTGAAGCACGACCTCAACGCCTACCTGACGCGGTGGCTGAGCGGCACCCCGATGCGCAGCCTCGCCGACATCATCGCGTTCAACGCGGCGCATGCCGAGGCGGCGCTGCGCTTCGGCCAGGACCTCTTCCTCGCCGCCGAGGCCACCGTCGGCGACCTCTCGGAGCCCGAGTACCACGCCGCCCGCGCCGCCGACCTGCGCGCCAGCCGCAGCCTCGGGCTCGACGCCTATATGGACCGGCATCGCCTCGATGCGGTGCTGTTCCCGGCCAATGCCGGCGCCGAGATCGCCGCCAAGGCCGGCTATCCGAGCGTGCAGGTGCCGGCCGGGTTCGTCGCCGGCGGCAGCGGCCGATCGACGCCGCCTTATCCGCTCGGGCTCACCTTTACCGGCCGCGCCTGGAGCGAAGCGCTGCTGTTGCGCCTGGCTTATGCCTTTGAACAGGCGAGCCGGGCCCGCCGGCCGCCGCCCGAGCTGCCGCCGCTCGCCGCCTGAGGCGGCAGTGCCCCCCGGCCTGTCGGCAGGCGGCGCCGAAATGGGGATGTGCGGCCTTATTTCGCCCGATCATCTGCTTGGTGCTGCCGCAAACCTCATTTACAAGCGAGCGCGCACGCGGCGGCTGCGGCGATGAAGCGGGGGGAGCCGGGTCGGTGAACGGGTTCATTGGCAGGGTTGGCCGGCTAGCGGTCAGCAAGGCTGCCGCCTTCGGCTATGCGGTTGCGGTCGGCGTCGCCGGAAACATCACCTTCAATTACCTGCAGCCGCACCCGCCGGCGGCGGCAACCGCGCCCGCCGTTCCGGCCGCGTCCGCACCGGGCGTGGCCGCGAGCCTGGCGCCGCCGACCGTGCCGGCTGTTGCTGCCGCGCCGACTGTCGCGGCGCCGACAACGCCGGCGCGACACCCGCATGCGGCGCCGGCCGGCCCTGCAGCAATCGCCTCGGCACCGGTGCTGCCGGAGCCGCCGGCCGGCATCGCGCTGCCAAGCTCCGATGCCTTGCCGATTCCGGTGTTGAAGCCGGCGGCCCTTCCGCTCGAGAAAAGGCCACCGGAGAAGCGGCCGCTGGAGAAAGGACCGAGCGAGACGCCGCTGAGCGAATCACCGCCGACGACCGCGGCGCGATCGGCCGCCACGCCGGCTGCCGAGCCGGCTGCCGCGGCGCCAGGGGTGAGCGCGGCGCTGCCCCCGCTCGGTCCGGCGATCGATGTCGCGCCGCCGCCGTCGCCGCCCACGGCGGCGGTCGACCCGGCGCCGTCGCCGCCGCAACTGGCGGCGGTACCGCCCGCCTCCGAGCCGGGCGCCGCGCCGTCCTCGCCCAGCAGCGAAGCGCCATCGGATTTCGCGATCAGCGATGTCTGGCATCCCGGCCGGGCCGTGAGCAAAGGCCTGCACTGGGCCGGCCGGCAGGTGCCGTTGATCGGCGATGCCGAGGCGCCGCCGCACGCCGCGCCGTCGGGGCCAATCCCGCTATTGCCAAGCGTTCGCGATGGGTCCGTCCCCGGGCATACTGGAGGAGCCCCGCCGGGCAAGCCGGCGGCGCCCGGCCCCGGCAGCGGCGGCCTTTATTGAGCCCATTTAAAGAATCTCACGCGGAGTCCAAGACATGCTCGACCAGCCGATTACCAGCAAGATGCTTTTCGAGAAGGATGGCGCGATCGGCCGCATCATCTTCAACAACCCGGCCCGCCATAACGCCGTCTCGCTCGAGATGTGGCAGGCGATCGCGACGATCATGCGGGATTTCGACAGTGACGATCAGGTCCGCGTCATCGTCGTCAGCGGCGCCGGCGGCAAGGCGTTCGTCTCCGGCGCCGACATCTCCGAATTCAAGGAGAAGCGCAACAGCGAGGAGGCGGCCGCCGAATACGCCAAGATCTCCGAGGCTGGCCGCAAGGCGCTGGCCGAGACGCTAAAGCCGACGATCGCGATGATCCGCGGCTATTGCATCGGGGGCGGGCTGGCGACGGCGCTCGCCTGCGACCTGCGGATCGCCGCGGAGGGCTCGAAATTCGGCATTCCGGCCGCCAAGCTCGGCCTCGGCTATGCCTATGATGGCGTGAAAAAGCTGGTCGACATCGTCGGCCCCGCCTATGCCCGCGAGATCTTCTATACGGCGCGCCAGTTCACCGCCGAGGAGGCGCTGGCGATGGGGCTCGTCAACCGCGTCGTGCCGGAGGGCGAACTCGAAAGCTACGTCGACAATTACTGCAAGACGATCGCCGGTAACGCCCCCCTGACGGTGCGCGCCGCCAAGATCATCGTCCGCGAGGCGGTGAAGGACGAGGGCGCGCGCGACATGGACATCTGCCGCCGCGTCGTGGCCGAGTGCTTCGCCAGCCAGGACTACGCCGAAGGCCGCACCGCCTTCATGGAAAAGCGCCGCCCGGCCTTCAAGGGACGCTAGCTGACGCTGCGCTCGCAATGACGATCGAGACTGTCATTGCGAGGAGCCCCCGGGTCGGCACAAAGTGCCGCCTGAGGATAAACTCCGCGACGAAGCAATCTCGTTCCCGTTGAGGAGAGCAGCGAATGAACCTCCCCTCGCATGGCCGCTACGAGTATGTGCCGATAACCCGGCGGCCGGTCTATGAGTGGCCGGAGGGGAAGCGGCTGGCGGTATTTTTCTGCAGCAATATCGAGATCTTCGCCTATCGCGCCGGGCTCGGCGTCGATGCCAGCGGCGGGGGGGCGGCGCAGAGCCAGGTCAACTACGCCTGGCGGGATTACGGCAACCGCGTCGGCATCTGGCACTACCTCGACCTGCTCGACGAGTTCGGCCTGCCCGGCGCGCACAACGTCAATTCCGCGGTGCTCGAAGCCTGCTCCGACATCGTCGATCGCATCAAGGGGCGCGGCGACGAATTCGTCGGCCATGGCCGTAGCAACGCCGAGCGCCAGGACGGGCTGTGGGAGGCGGACGAGGCGCGTCTCATCGCCGAGGCGAGCGATACCATCGCGCGACTGACCGGCGGCCGCCCGGAGGGCTGGCTCGGTCCCGGCCTCGCCGAGAGCCGGGCGACGCCCGACCTGTTGAAGGAGGCCGGCTACCGCTACGTGATGGACTGGCCGCTCGACGACCAGCCGGTGTGGCTGCGAACGCGGGCCGGCCCGCTGCTCTCGGTGCCCTACCCGATCGAACTCAACGACCTGCCGGCGATGGTGAGCCGCCACCACACCGGCCGGCAATTCGCCGAGATGATCGTCGACCAGTTCGACGAGATGCTGGCGCAGTCGAAGAAATACCCGCTGGTGTTCTCGGTGGCATTGCACCCGTTCATCGTCGGCCAGCCGTTCCGCCTGCGCGCCTTGCGCGACGCCATCCGCCACATCATGGCGCACCGCGACGCGCTGTGGCTGACCACGCCCGGCGAGATCGCCCGCCATTGCGCGAGCCTCCCCCCCGGCGCGCTGCCGGGATTGGAGCGATAGGCAATGGCCGCCAGCTCGAAAGTGATGATCGGCGCGGCGGAGCGCCGCTTTCCGGTGCGCCTCAGGATCGCCGTGCCGCCGCAAGGGCTCGGCGCCCGGCTCGACGCGATCAAGGCCTGGCTCGACGACAATTGCGGCGCCGATTGCTGGGCGATGACGCCTTCGGGCCGGCGCGGCGTCGTCAACGATGCCGTCGCGATCCATCTCGCCGACGCCGCGCTGGCGGCCGCCTTTGTCGCCCGCTGGTGCCGCGCCGGCAAGCCC
>JBLMXS010000064.1:0-15618 GCA_050257895.1 Thiohalocapsa sp. | reverse complement strand
TCGCCGCTCATGATCGTCGTGCCGTGATGGACGCGCGCCTCGACCTGGCGGAACCAGCGGCCCCAGCTCGGGCTCTCGCCGGCCTTGCCGGCGCCCGTCAGGTCCTCGGTGACCGGATGCCGCCTTCCGACGTCGGTCAGCTGCGGCTTGAAGCCCTCCTCGTCGACGTCGCCGGACGGCTCGGTCGGCAGGATCTCGCCGAGCGGCGTCCGGTAGAGGCTCAGCGGCGTGCCGAAATTGGGGCCGGCCGCTTCGAGAAAGGCGCCGCCTTTGCGCACGTAGCGCACGACGTTGTCGATATAGGCCTGCGGGATGATGCCGCGGCGGCTGTAGCGGTCGAAGATGATCAGGTCGAACTCGTCGAGCTTGACGTCGAACAATTCGCGGATCGGGAAGGCGATCAGCGACAATTCGCGGATCGGCGTGCCGTCCTGCTTTTCCGGCGGCCGCAGGATCGTGAAATGCACGAGGTCGACCGACGGGTCCGATTTGAGGATGTTGCGCCATACCCGCTCGCCGGCATGCGGCTCGCCGGAAACCAGGAGTACGCGCAGCCGGTCGCGCACGCCGTTGACGACGACGACGGCGCGGTTGTTGACGGCGGTCAGCTCGCGCGGCCCGGGCTCGACCTCGAGCTCGAGGACGTTGGGCCCGCCATGGTCGATCGGGACCGCCAGCGGCACGTCCTTGCCGACCGGCACCATCACCTGATGCGGTGGCCCGCCGTCCTTGCGCCAGGTCAGCCGCGCCTGCGCCTGCGGCGCGGAATGGGGCGCCTTCGCCGGCAATGGCAGATCCTCGACCCGTACCGTCAGCGGCATGTCCTTGCCGACCAGCCCAAAGCTCGGCGCCTGCGCGACGACCAGCCGCCGGTCGCCCTCGTCAGGATGGCCGGACAACAGCACGTGCACCGGCGCGCCGAGCTCCGGCACGGTTTTCGGGACGTCGTGCACCTGGCCATCGGTGATCATTACAATGCCGGCGAGGCGCTGCCGCGGAATATCCGCCATCGCGCGGTTGAGCGCGGCGAACAGCTTGGTGCCGTCGTCGCCGCTGCCGGGCTGCGGCTTACCGGCGCGGACCAGGCGCAGGTCGAGGTCGGGTTCGTGGCCCAGCCGGTCTCGCAGCGCCGCCAGCGCCTTTTCGGTTGCCGCCCGGCGGTCGCCGATCGCCTGGCTCGGCGACTCGTCGACGACAACGACCGCCACGTCGCGCAACGGCGAGCGCTTCTCCTCGACGAGCGAGGGGTTGACGAGGATCGTCAGCAGCATCGCCAGCGCCGCGGCGCGCCACCAGACGCCGCGGGCCCGGCGCCAAGAGCCAAGCGCCAAGGCCAGCAGTGCGGCGATGCCGAGCGCGGCGATCGCCCACCACGGCAAGAGCGGCGCCGTGGCGAGGTTGTAGGCGCTGTCGCCGATCGCCGCGATCATTGCCCCAGCCGCTCCAGGATCGCCGGTACGTGCACCTGGTCGGTCTTGTAGTTGCCGGTCAGCACGTACATCACGAGGTTGACGCCGAAGCGCATTGCCATCTCGCGCTGCGCCTCGCCGCCCGGGACGCACGGGAAGGCCGGCCGGCCCTGGTCGTCGACCGCCCAGGCGCCGGCCCAGTCGTTGCCGCCGACGATGACGCTGGCGACCCCGTCATTGACCCGATCCTCGACCGGCTCGATCCACACCTGGCCGCTGTTCCAGCGGCCCGGGAACTCGTGCAGCAGGTAGAACGACTTGGTCAGCACATGGTCGGGCGGCACCGGCACCAGCGGCGGGATCTTGACCGCGCCGACGACGCGGCGCAGCTGCGCCTGTGTCGCCTCGGCGCTGCCGAACGGTCCGGGCGTCTCCTCGCCCGAGTTGCGGGTGTCGAACAGGATCGTGCCGCCGGTTTCGAGATAGCGGTTGATGCGCTCGGCCGCGCGCGGCGAAGGCGGCGGCTGCTCGGACGTCACGGGCCAGTAGAGCAGCGGGAAGAAGATCAAATCATCCTTTTCGATGTCGACCGCCAGCGGCTCCGAGGTCTCGACCGCGGTGCGGCGATTGAGGGTCTGGATCAGCCCGAGGAGCCCGGCGCGGCTGACGCGATCGACGGCCTCCTCGCCAGTGCGGACATAAGCCAAGTGCAGCTCCGAGGTGGCGCGCACGACGAAGGCGTCATCGGCCCGCGCCGCCCCAAACGGCAGCAGCAGCGCCAGCGCCAGGCCCGCCGCGACGCTGCTCCGCCGGCGCAGCAGGCCGCGCAGGCCGTAGGCGATCACGAGATCGATCAGCGCCAGCAGGAAGGCTGCCGTCAATAGCGGTGGCCGGCCGTCGATCTCGGGGCTGCGGGCAAACCCCTCCCGCAGCGTGCCGGACGGCAAGTCACCGAGCGGCTTCAACGCCCCGATCGCAGCCGACAGGTTAAGCGCGCGGCGGGCATCGGCGGTGCCGTAAAAGCCGGGCGGATGGCGCGGCGACGGCATCGCCGTGGCGATGTCCTTGCCGGCGATCGGCCGCGCCGTCGCCGGCGCGCGCTGCAGCCGGCCGAAGCCGTCGAGCGTCTCTATGGGCGGTAGGGCGCCCTCGCTGACGGCGCTGACCCCCTGGCTCATCGCCACCACCCGACGCAGCATCTGCACGAAAAGCCCCGACAGCGCGAGGTCAGACCACTCGGCGTTGGCCGTGGTGTGCACCAGCACGGTCCATCCCTTGCCGAGCTTGGCCGCGGTGACGAGCGGCGTCCCGTCGGCGAGCCGCGCCCAGGTCTTGCTGGCCAGCTCGAGGTCGGGCTCGGCCAGCACCTGCTTCGACACCGTCACATCCGCCGGGATCGCCAGCCCGGCGAACGGGCTGTCCGGCGCGAACGGCGCCAGCTTCGCCGGCTTTTCCCATGACAGGGCGCCGCCCAGCGTGCGGCCGCCGCGGCGCAGCCGCACCGGCAGCAGATGGTCGCTCTGCTCGGCCAGCCGCGGCCCGGCAAAACGAAGCAGGACGCCGCCGGCCTCGACCCATTTCTTGACCGCCGCCTCCTCGGCCGGGGAGTCAGGGCCTGCGTCGGAATAAACCAGCACCGCGATCTCGCGCTTCAGGAGATCGGTGGCCGAACCGCGGCGCACCTCGGTGAACGGCGCCAGCGCGCGCTCGAGATAGAAATTCTCGCTCAGCAGCGGCTGGCCGCCAGCGCTGGCGGCGGCGGCGATGCCGACCGGGCGGCGCCGCCACCGCTCGTCGGCCAGCAGCACGCCGCCGGCGGATTCCTCACCTTCGATCTCGATGCGGGTGACGCGGTTGCGCAGCTCGGTCGGCAAGGACAGCCGCACCGCAGCCGAAGCGGCACCGGCGGCGATCGTCGCGCTCTCGCGCGCCAGCACGGCGCCATCCTCGGCGCTGGCGCGCACCGTCACCGGACGCGGCAGCGGCGCGGGCAACGTCCGCACGACGACTCCCAGCCCCTTGCCGGCGAGTTCCCCCGGCGCCGCGTCAGCGACCAGCAGCCGCGGCATCTCGTCGGCCGGGGCGATGAGGACGCGCAGCGTGCCGCGGCCGGCGAGGTAGTCGGCGAGCGGGGCGGCGCCCCCGTCGCCACTCGGATCGTCGATGCCGTCACCGATGCCGTCGCTGAGCCACACGGCGGCGGTGCCTTGCGGCAACGGCAGGGCCTGCAGGCGCTGTAACGCCGCCTTGCGGTCGCCCGGCCACGGCTTCGGCCGCAACGCCTGCACGGCGGCGCGCGCATCGGCGGCGCGGATCGGCGCCAAGGCCGGCGGCGGCGTATCGGATTCGAGCGGCGCGGTTGTCACCAGCACGATCTGACGGTCTTCGCGCTCGGCCTCATTCAGGATGTCGAGGGCCGCGTTCTGCCGCCGGCTCCAGTCGCGCGCCGCCGTCCAGCCATCGTCGATGACGAGCGCGACGGGGCCGTTGCCGCCAAGCCGCGCCTGCGGATTGATCAGCGGATGCGCCAGCGCGAGGATGACTAGTGCCGCCAGCACGGTGCGCAACAGGATCAGCCACCACGGCGTGCGCGCCGGCGTCTCTTCGCGCGGCGTCAGCCCGAAGAGCAGGCGGATCGCCGGAAAGCGGATCTGCCGCGGCGCCGGCGGCGTCACCCGCAGCAGCCACCAGATGATCGGCAGCGCCGCCAGCGCCGTCAGCAGCCACGGCGCGGCAAAGGCAAAGGATCCGAGGGCGAGCATGCGCTATCGCCGGCGGTCCGCCGACAGCGCGGCGTGCAGCGCCAAGAGTGCGGTATGCGGCGCGCGGTCGGTGCGGTGGTGGCCGAATGTCCACCCGAGCGAGCGGGCGATCTCTGCCAGCCCCTCGCGGTGGCGCCGGAAGCGCACCGCGTAATCCGCCCGCACCGTCTCGACGCGGCTGATGACGAGGTCGTCCTCTTCCTCGGCGCCCTCGAAGCGCACCCGGCCGGCGAACGGCAAATCCTCCTCCGCCGGGTCGACGATCTGCAGCAAGTGGCCCTTCAGCCCGGCGCCGGCAAAGCGCGCGACGGCGGCGTTGACCTCGGCGAGCGGCGTCAGGAAATCGCCGATCAGCACCAGCTGGCCGGCCCGCGGCAGCGGCTCGAAGCCCGGCAGCCCGGCGGCGGCGGCGCCATCGCCGGCAACCCGCGGCAGCAGCTCGACGAGGCGGCTCAGCGCCACCCGGCCGCTGACCGGCGACAGGCCGCTGCCGAGCAGCGTCAGCCGCTCGCCGCCGCGCACCAACAGGCTCGCCAGCGCGACGAGCAGCAACTCGGCGCGGTCGCGCTTGGTCGGCCAGTCGCCGCCGGCGATATAGCTGGCGGAGCTGTAATCCATCGACGCCGACGCGTCGCGCCACAGCCAGACGCTCTGCGCCGCCTCCCATTCGGTCTCGCGGATATAGAGGCGTTGCGACTTGGCACTCTCGCGCCAGTCGATGCGGCTCGCCGCGTCGCCGGGCTGGTATTGCCGGAACTGCCAGAACGTCTCGCCCTGGCCGACGCGGCGGCGTCCGTGCACGCCCTGCGCGACAGTGGAGGCGACGCGCTCGGCGGCGACCAGCAGCGGCGGCAAGGCCGCCGCCGCCTGCTCGGCGCGGTCGCGCAGCGGCGCTGCGGCAACCCGGCGCGGCGCCAGAGCCGCGAGGGCGCGTTCGGCGATCACCGCAGCGGCAACGTCATCTGGTCGATCACCTGCGCCACGGCGACGCCCTCGGCGCGGCCGGCGAAGCTCACCGCCATGCGATGGCGCAGGACCGGCGGCGCCAGCGCCAGGACGTCGTCGACCGATGGCGCGTAGCGGCCGTCGAGCAGGGCCCGCGCGCGGCACGCCAGCATTAGCGCCTGACTGGCGCGCGGTCCCGGTCCCCAGGCGACGAAGCGCCGCGCCCCTTCGGCCCCGGCCTGCGGCCGTCCGGCCGCCACCAGCGTCAGGATCGCCTCGACGACGCTGTCGCCGACCGGAATGCGCCGCACCAGGCGCTGCGCCGCCAGGAGTTCGTCGGCGGTCATCGCCAGGCGCGGCATCTGCTCAGCGAGCCCGGTGGTGGCTATCAGCATCCGGCGCTCGGCCTCGCGGTCGGGGTAGTTGACGTCGATCTGCAACAGGAAACGATCGAGCTGCGCCTCCGGCAGCGGATAGGTGCCTTCCTGCTCGAGCGGGTTCTGGGTCGCCAGCACGTGAAACGGCCGCGGCAGCGGGTGGTACTGGCCGGCGATCGAGACCCGCCCCTCCTGCATCGCCTGCAATAACGCCGACTGGGTGCGCGGGCTGGCGCGGTTGATCTCGTCCGCCATCAACAGCTGGCAGAACACCGGACCGGGGATGAAGCGGAACGAGCGCCTGCCGCTCTCGCTCTCCTCCAGCACCTCGGAGCCGAGAATGTCGGCCGGCATCAGGTCGGGGGTGCACTGGATGCGCTTGTCGTCGAGCCCGAGGATCGCGCCGAGGGTTTCGACGAGCCGCGTCTTGGCGAGGCCGGGCACGCCGATCAGCAGCGCATGGCCGCCCGATAGGAGCGTGATCAGGGCTTGTTCCACCACCTCGGCCTGGCCGAAGATCACCTCGCCGACCCGCTCGCGAACGAGGGCGAGACGCTGGCCGAGGATCTCGACCTCGGCGACGAGGTCGCCGGGAGCGGTGGCAAGCGGGGCGGCGTTGACAGATGTGGCTGCTTTCAAGCTGTCCGATCCTTCCAGCGAGCGGCCAATGATGCGAGGGCCGCGCCGACACTGATGCAAAACTCCGACCGCGGCAATTCCCCCTCGACGGCCACCCCGGGCCCCGCGTCATCTCGACGCCGGCCGGCGATCGAGTTGGCCGATCTCGACATGCGGATCGGCCGCGACGGCACCTGGTTCTATCGCGGCACGCCGATCAACCGCCTGCCCCTCGTCAAGCTGTTCGCCTCGGTGCTGCGCCGCGACGACGACGGCAGCTTCTGGCTGGTGACGCCGGCCGAGCGCGGCCGCGTCGCGGTGGACGATGTGCCGTTCGTTGCGGTTGCCGTCGACCGCGAAGGCGAAGGCCGGGACCAGCGTCTGATCTTCCGGACCAATCTGGACGAGATTGTGACGGCCGGGGCCGAGCACCCGCTGCGCGTCGAGACCGCCGCCGACGGCACGCCCGCGCCCTATATCCTCGTCCGCCCGGGGCTCGAAGCGCGCCTCGTCCGCCCGGTCTTCTACGAGCTCGTCGATCTCGCCGCCGAACAGCAGTTCGACGGGGAGCCCCGCTTCGGGGTGTGGAGCGACGGCGTTTTTTTCGAACTCGGCGATCCCGGCGAGGACGAGTGACTCGCGCTGCCACGCCTCGTTGTCGTCCCTGCGGAAGTCGGGATCCATTTATCAACCGCGCCGGAAGCTGATACATGGATCCCGGCCTGCGCCGGGATGATCAAAACGGCCGGGATGACCAAATGAAAGTGCATCCTGAATGATCCGCGATCTTGTGACACAGCGGCTCGCGGGGCATCGGCCCGGGCGACGCGGCTTCGGCGGTACCGACGACCCATTTGCGGCGGCCGAGTTCCGCCAGGTGCTGCGCGGCGACCACGACCTCAACCCCGGCATGAGCCCGCCGAGCGCGGCGCTCAGGCCGGCCGCGGTGCTGGTGCCCTTGGTCGACCATCCCCAGGGTATGTCGGTCTTGCTGACGCAACGCACCGCGCACCTCTCGGCGCATGCCGGGCAGATCTCGTTCCCGGGCGGCCGCATCGAGCGCGAGGATCCCGACCCCGTCGCCGCCGCCTTGCGCGAGACCGAGGAGGAGGTCGGGCTGGCCCGCCACCACATCAGCGTCATCGGCCGGCTCGACAATTACGTCACCGGCACCGGCTTCGAGATCACGCCGGTCGTCGGGATTGTCGCACCGCCGTTCGCGCTGACGATCGACCCGTACGAAGTTGCCGAGGCGTTCGAGGTGCCGCTCGCCTTCATCCTCGACCGCCGCAATCACCAGCGCGTCGAGCGCGAGTCGGCTGGCCATCGGCGCAGCTTTTTTGTCCTGCCGTTCGAGGGCCGCAACATCTGGGGCGCCACCGCCGGGATTCTGGTCAACCTGGCCGAGGTGCTGGCGGATTGAGGGGCCATGCTCCGGGTCGTCTTCGAGGTCGCGCTGCCGCTCGTCCTGCCAACGGTTCTTTACCTGCTGTGGATGCGGGCGGCGCGGCGAACGCAGCCGCAGGGTCTGCCCGAATGGGCGGGGCTGCCCTGGGTGTGGCTCGCCGGCACTGGCGTTTTGCTGTTGCTGCTGATGCTGTTCGTGATGAGCATCCATTTCGGCAATTCGACGCAAGGCGTCTACGTGCCGCCGCGCTGGGAGAACGGCCGCGTCATCCCGGGCCACATCGAGCCGGGCCACATCCAGCCAGGCAGCAGCCAGTGATGGCCGCACCGACAAAGATCGCGCGGCAGCCGTGGATGGAGGAGCCGCCGACCAGGGCGCTGCTCGCTGCCCTCGGCGAAGCCGGCATTGTCGCGCGCTTTGTCGGCGGCTGCGTCCGCGACGCGCTGATCGGCCGTCCGATCGCCGACATCGACCTCGCGACGCCGTCACGCCCGCAAGCGGTGATGGCGGCGCTCCGGAAGGCCGCCATCAAGGCGGTGCCGACCGGGATCGAGCACGGCACCGTGACGGCTGTGGTCCATTCCGTCGGGTCGCTGCGGCATTACGAGATCACCACATTGCGCCGCGACGTCGAGACCGATGGCCGGCGCGCCCGCGTCGCGTTCGACGCCGACTGGCATGAGGACGCCGAGCGCCGCGACTTTACGATCAACGCGCTCTACCTCGATCCCGACGGCACATTGCACGACCCGGTCGGCGGCCTTGCCGATCTTGAGGCGCATCGCGTGCGCTTTGTCGGCGATCCCGCTACCCGCATCGCAGAGGACCGACTGCGGGTGCTGCGCTATTACCGGTTCGAGGCGCGGTTCGGCGGCGACGGGGGCGGCGACGCCGGCGACGGTGACACAGCGGCTCGGGCGGCGTGCCGCGCCGCGGCGCCGGAGTTGTGGCAGCTGTCGCCCGAGCGGGTCGCCGGCGAGCTGTTCCGCCTCCTGGCGGTGCCCGATCCGCTGCGGGCATTGCGGATGATGACGGCGGACGGCGTCCTCGCCGCGATCCTGCCCGAGGCGACGCGGCTCGACCGCCTGGCGCGGGTGATCCGGCTCGAGCCGCAACCCGACCCGCTGCGGCGGCTGATGGCGCTGCTCGACGTCGATGGCGACCGCGCCGCCGTCGTCGCGGCGCGGCTGCGCCTGTCGAATGCCGAGCGCGACCGGCTGGTCGGGCTGGCGGCGCCATGGCCGATCGACGCCGCCGCCGACGAGCGGGCGCAGCGGCTGGCGCTCTACCGGCTCGGCGCCGAGCGCTACCGCGATCTGATGCTCCTGGCGACGGCCGAGCCGCGAGCGACGCCGGCGCAGCTTGCCGCGGCGCTCGACCTTCTGGCGAGCTGGAGGCCGCCGCGCTTCCCGCTCGCCGGCCGCGACGTGCTGGCGCTCGGCATTCCGCCCGGGGTGCGCGTCGGCGAGCTGCTTGCCGCGGTCCGCGCCTGGTGGGAGGACGACGACTTCAGCGCCGGCCGCGCCGCCTGCCTGCAGCGCCTGCGGCAGATCGCGGAGGCGTCGGATGCGGCTGTATGAGCGCTGGATCCTGCCATGGCTGACCGATCTGGCGATGCGCAACCGGGCGCTGTCGCGCTACCGCGGCCGTGTCGTCCCGCCGGCGCAGGGCAATGTGCTGGAGATCGGCGTCGGCGCCGGGCTCAACCTGCCGCGCTACGGCAACGCAGTAACGCATATCTGCGCCCTCGACCCGTCGGCGGCGCTGTTGCGGCTCGCTGCGGCACGGCGCGATGCGGCCCCCTGCCCGGTCGCGCTGTTGCGCGGCATCGCCGAGCAGCTGCCGTTTCGCGACGGCAGCTTCGACACCGTCGTGATGACCTGGACGCTGTGCTCGATCCCCGACCCGCTCCTGGCATTGCGCGAGATGCGCCGCGTGCTGCGGCCCGGCGGCCGCCTTTTGTTCGTCGAGCATGGCCTCGCGCCCGAACCGAATGTCGCGCGCTGGCAGCATCTTCTCACCCCCGGCTGGAAGCGGATCGCCGGCGGCTGTCACCTCGATCGCCCGGCCGAAGCGCTGATTCGCGATGCCGGGTTCCGCCTCGAGGCGCTCGACACCGGCTACATGCGGGGGCCGAAGCCGTGGACCTTCATGTACGAGGGGGTCGCGACCCGGTGATCAAGGCTGGCCGGCAACTCGACTAGGAATTGCGCCGCGGGGCGGATAGCATGGCGACTTATGGGGAAGCGCCGCTTTGTCGTCGAGCTGATCAAGCCGTCGCATTACGACGATGACGGTTATGTGATCCAGTGGCTGCGCTCGTGGATCCCGTCGAATTCGCTGGCCTGCCTCTACGCGATCACCGCAGACGTCGCGGCGCGGCGCCTTCTCGGGCCGGACGTGGCAGTCGAGGTGCAGGCCTACGACGAGTGCCACAGCATCATTCCGGTTCGCTCTATCATCCGCCGCGTCGCCGCCGCCGCCAATTCCGGCGGGGCCGGGCTCGTGTGCCTCGTCGGGGTGCAGTCCAACCAGTTCCCCCGGGCCCTCGACCTGGCGCGGCAATTCCGCGCCGCCGGGGTCCAGGTGGCGATCGGCGGCTTCCACGTGTCGGGATGCCTGGCGATGCTGCCGGAGCTGCCCGCCGACATTGCCGAGGCAAGCCGGCTCGGCGTCTCGCTGTTCGCCGGCGAGGCCGAAGGCCGCCTCGCCGAGGTCTTTGCCGACGCGCTCGCCGGCGTTCTCAAGCCGATCTACAACCACATGGACGATCTGCCGGCCTTGCAGCGGCAGGTGACGCCGTTTCTGCCGATCGCGATTGTCCGCCGCTACAGCGAGACGCTGGGCGCCTTCGACGCCGGCCGCGGCTGCCCGTTCCAGTGCAGCTTCTGCACGATCATCAACGTCCAGGGGCGCAAATCGCGGTGGCGCGATGCCGACGATATCGAGGCGCTGGTGCGCGCCAACCTGGCGCAGGGCGTCTACCGGTTTTTCATCACCGACGACAATTTCGCGCGCAACCGGAACTGGGAGGCGATTTTCGACCGGCTGATCGCGATGCGCGAGCAGGAAGGCCTGACGCTGCAATTCATCATCCAGGTCGATACGCTGTGCCACAAGATCCCCCGCTTCGTCGAGAAGGCGGCGCGCGCCGGCTGCGCCCGCGTTTTTATCGGCCTGGAAAACATCAACCCCGACAATCTGCTGGCGGCGAAGAAAAAGCAGAACCGGGTGCACGAGTACCGCGAGCTGTTTCTCGCCTGGCGGCGGCACAAGGTCATCACCTATGCCGGCTACATCATCGGCTTCCCGAACGACACGCCAGAGCGGGTGGCCCACGACATCGCGACGGTGCAGCGGGAGTTGCCGGTCGACCTGTTGGAATTCTTCATCCTGACGCCGTTGCCTGGCTCGGCCGACCACCGGCACCTCTACCAGGACGGGGCGTGGATGGACCCCGACATGAACAAGTACGACCTCGAGCACGTCACCGCCCACCACGCCGTGATGAGCGACCGCGAATGGCAGGACCTCTATCGCCGCGCCTTCGACCTCTATTATTCGCGCGAGCACATCGAACGCATGCTCCGCCGCGCCAAGGCCTGCGGCATCAAGCCGGTGCGCCTCGTCAACCATGTGCTGCAGTTCTATTTCACCTTCCGCCAGGAGAAGGTGCACCCGCTGCAAGGCGGCTTCTTCCGCCGCAAGGTCCGCACGACGAGGCGCCCGGGCCTGCCGCGCGAGAACCCGCTGCTGTTCTACCCGCGCCGGGTGTGGGAAGGGGCCGACACGCATGTCCGCCTGGTGTCGTTCTACCTCTGCCTGCACCGCATCCGAAAACGCGTCGAACGCGACCGCCGCCCCTACCGCGACCCGGCGCTGCTGCCGCCGCAGCCCGAACCGGCGCCGGCGCCGCAGGAGGTCGCCGCGGCGTAGTTGGAGCGCATAGACTGCGGTGTAGGTGCCGAGCTGGCGCGCGATGCTCCTCCCCCGCATGCCCGCATGCGGAGGAGGCGGCGAGCGCAGCGAGCCGGAGGGGCCGGAGGTCCGCCCGCAGCACCCTCCACCATGCTTCGCATGGTCCCCCTCCCCCGCCGAGCGGGGGAGGAACTGTCAATTCTACTCGCGGAAGGCGAAGCGGTAGGTGGGGCCGTGGCGGCGGATCCAGCCGGCGGTCGGCTCGGGGAAATGCGCCGGCATCACCAGCGCGCCATTATCGGCATGCTCTTCGACCAGCCGGGTGCGGCTGACGCGCGAGGCGTCGGGGTCGGTGCAGGCCATCGTCGACCATTGCGGGCGCAGGCATTGCAGCGGATGGTGCAGCACGTCGCCGATGAAGACGCCGCGCTCGCCGCCGGAATGCGCGTGGATCACGACATTGCCCCGCGTGTGCCCGGGGTAGGGCTCGAACCACAGCCCGTCATCGAGCGCATAATCGTCGCCGACCAGCATCGCCTGGCCGCTCTTGACCACCGGCAGGATGCTGTCGCCGAAGGCCAGCGCATGCGCGCTGTCGGCGCCGCTCAGGTGGAAATCCTGCCAGTGGTCGAATTCGCGCTTGGCCATGACGTATTTGGCATTGGGAAAGGTCGGAACCCAGCTGCCGTCGACCAGCCGCGTGTTCCAGCCGACATGGTCCCAGTGCAGATGCGTGCACATGACGTAGTCGACCTCTTCCGGCCGGACGCCGAGCCGCGCCAGATCCTCGATATAGCTGCTGCGCATGCGGTGGAATTGCGGCCGCGACGGGCGCTCCTTGTCGTTGCCGATGCAGGCGTCGATGAGGATCGTGTGGCGGCCGGTGCGCACCAGAAAGCTATGGAAGCTGAAGATCAGCTTGCCGGTAGCCGGATCGAGCAGCCTGGGCCCGAGCAGGTCGGCGTGCTCCGCGACAACGGCGGGGTCGAAATCGGGAAAGAAATCCGGCGGGTCGAAAAACGGCCCCTGGTAGTCGGCGATGCGGCTGATCTCAAAATTGCCGATGCGAACGGGCTGCATGGGTCCTCATGGCGTGGCATCAGAAGGGTGCGCGCCGAGAATAGCGCCGGCGCCGCCCCGGACGCCAGCGGGGCCGCGGCCCAACAGAATGCGCCTCTTGCCTTTCTTCCGCGGTGACCCGATCGATGCCATTCTCTCCGGCAATCAACCGCGTGCAGCAGGTGCTTCAATGACCGGTCGGCTCCGCTACACCGCCGTATTCGAGCCGGCGGATGAAGGCGGGTACATCGTTACATTTCCGGCGATCGCGGGCTTGGCGACCCAGGGTGAGACGATCGACGAGGCGCGGATGATGGCAGTCGATTGCCTGCGCGCCTTTCTCGAATCTTTGCGCAAAGATCATTGAAAAACAATCAATCGAGAGGGAGGATCACCGGCCATGGCTTTTGAGGACGAAAAGGCAGCTTCGACGCTTGGCGAGCGTCTCTTGGCAGGAGTGACTAACCTATGGATGGAGGTTAAGCGGCTCGGCAAAGTCCTCGATCATCATGGCCAGGAGATCGAGGCTCTCAAAGCGCGAATGTTAACTCTCGAACGCGAGACCAAGGGTCTCCGCATCGCTCGCGGAAAGGCGAAGGCCAAGAGCGCAAGGCTGGAAGCTGCGCTGGTCGAGAGCGAGACAAAGCTCGCGGAGATCAAGGCCGTCCTTCACTAGAGCGGTTCCAATGCTTCGTCGACGCTGACCGCAGGCCCGCCCCTATCTGGTGTCGGCGACAACCACGTCTTTCAGCTGTCGCCCATGCGCAGCGCCGCGATGAAAGCCGATTGCGGGATTTCGACCTGGCCGAACTGGCGCATCCGCTTTTTGCCCTCTTTCTGCTTTTCCAGGAGCTTGCGCTTGCGGCTGACGTCGCCGCCGTAGCATTTGGCCAGCACGTCCTTGCGCAGGGCCTTGACGGTCTCGCGCGCGATGACGTGGCCGCCGATCGCCGCCTGGATCGCGATCTGGAACAATTGCCGCGGGATCAGCTCCTTGAGGCGCTCGCACAGGGCGCGGCCGCGGCGCTCGGCGTCGCCGCGATGGACGATGACCGACAGCGCGTCGACCGGCTCGCCGTTGATCAGGATGTTCATCAGCACGAGGTCGCCCTCGGCGTAGGCGTCGAGCTGGTAGTCGAAGCTCGCATAGCCGCGGCTGATCGACTTTAGTCGGTCGTAGAAGTCGAACACGACCTCGTTGAGCGGCAGGCGGTAGACCACCATCGCGCGGCTGCCGGCGTAGGTCAGGTCCTGCTGCGCGCCGCGCCGCTCCTCGCACAACGCCAGCACCGGGCCGAGATAGGCGTCGGGGACGAAGATCGTCGCCTTGATCCACGGCTCCTCGATGTGATCGATCCTGACCGGGTCGGGCATGTCGGCTGGGTTGTGCAGGTCGAGGACGCGGCCGTTCGTCAGATGCACGCGATAGACGACTGACGGCGCCGTGGTGATCAGGTCGAGGTCGAATTCGCGCGACAGCCGCTCCTGGATGATCTCGAGGTGCAACAGGCCGAGAAAGCCGCAGCGGAAGCCGAAGCCGAGCGCCGCCGAGGTCTCCGGCTCGTAGAGAAAGCTGGCGTCGTTGAGGCGCAGTTTGGCGAGGCTGTCGCGCAGCCGCTCGTAATCGGCCGAGTCGGTCGGAAAGAGGCCGCAGAACACCACCGGCTGCACCGGCTGAAAGCCGGGCAGCGGCGCGGCGGCAGCCCGGCGGTCCTCGGTGATCGTGTCGCCGACCCGGCAATCGGCCACGGTCTTGATGCCGGCGGTTATAAAGCCGATCTCGCCCGGGCCCAGCTCCGGCGCGGCCACCCCCTTGGGGGTGAAGACGCCGACCCGCTCGACCTGGTGCGCGGCGCCGGTCGCCATCAGGCGGATCTTCTGCCCGGCCACTAGCCGCCCGTCCTTGACCCGCACCAGGATCACGACCCCGAGATACGGGTCGTACCAGCTGTCGACGAGCAGCGCCTTCAATGGCGCTTGCGCGTCGCCCTGCGGCGGCGGCAGGCGGCTGACCAGCGCCTCCAGCACGTCCTCGATCCCGAGCCCGGTCTTGGCCGAGATGAGGAGCGCCTCCGAGGCGTCGAGGCCGATCACGTCCTCGATCTGCTGCTTGACGCGGTCGGGCTCTGCCGCCGGCAGGTCGATCTTGTTGAGCACCGGCACGATCTCGTGCCCGGCGGCGACCGCCTGGTAGACGTTGGCCAGGGTCTGCGCCTCGACCCCCTGGCTGGCGTCGACCACCAGGAGCGAGCCCTCGCAGGCGGCCAGCGAGCGCGACACCTCGTAGGCGAAGTCGACATGGCCAGGCGTGTCCATCAGGTTGAGGACATAGCTCTCGCCGTCGCGCGCCTGGTATTCGAGCCGCACCGTCTGCGCCTTGATGGTGATGCCGCGCTCGCGCTCCAATTCCATCGTGTCGAGCACCTGCTCGCGCATCTCGCGGTCGGCGAGACCGCCCGTCGCCTGGATCAGGCGGTCGGCGAGCGTCGACTTTCCGTGGTCGATATGCGCGATGATCGCGAAATTGCGGATGTGGCTGAGCGGCGTCATGCGGATCCCGGTTGGCGCGCCCGGAACATAAGGACGGTGCCGCCTCCGATCAACGCGGCCCGATCCCGCACCGTCAGAGGGAGGCGATGGCTATCCCAAGCGCCCGCGTCGCGACGAGCAGCCGGCTGTCATAGCTCGCCAACTCGACCGACTCGCCTTGACGCCGGAGATAATCCGCGGTCGCAAGATGCAAGGCATCTAGAGTCCGAAGCGGGACCGGCCAGGGCTCCAAGACGCGAGCCAACACCGGCTCCGTCATGTCGAACAGCTGAATGCCAGCGATCAGCAGACGCGCCGCCCCGCCGCGAGCCTCGATCACGCCTCGAGCATCGAGCCGATTCCATACCTCGTATTCAAGCAACCGGCTCGAGCCGGAAGCGAGCGCCCAAAACGCCCGGCTCGGTGCTCTGTCTTCTCCAAGCAGCTCGGCAAGAGCGACCGAGCTGTCGATGTAGATCAAAACCGGTCCTCGCGATCCTTGTCGAGATCCGCTAACAGCTGCTGCAATGTGTACCCGGGAATGGGATTGCGAGCCGGCGGCCAGTCCGGGCCGCGCACGGCGGGCCTGATCC
>JBLMXS010000063.1:0-9296 GCA_050257895.1 Thiohalocapsa sp. | reverse complement strand
AAGTGCTGCAGCTTCTGGCGGCGCATCTCCTCGACGAGCTTGCCGATGCCGGCGCCGCGGTCGCGACCTGGCGGGGCATCCTGGCCCGCTTCCCACGGTCGCGGCCGGCTTTTCTCGGCCTCGTCGCGGCGCTCCGTCGCCAGTCGGGACGGCGCGCCGCCGGCGCCTTCGCCGGCTCGTATTGCGCCGGCGACGGCGGCTTCGAGGCGCTGTCGGCGCGGGCCGAGGCGTGGACAGTTATCGGCGACGAGGCGCAGGCGGCGGCGGCCTATCGCCGCCTCGCGTCGGCCTATCCCGATCGCCATGCCGGCGCCGCCGCGGCGACGGCATGGCTGACTGCCTACGGCCGTTACCGCGAGGCCGTCGAGCTGTTGACCGCGATCCCGCCTGGCGCGGCATGCGACTGGCATCGCAGCCGGCGCTCCACGATCGAGGACACGATGGCGAGGCTGCCGCCGGCGGCGTCGCCGGCGCGGTTGTCGCGGCGGCGGCGGCATTCGCTGACGGTTCTCGGCGCCGTGCTGGCGGACATCGTCGGCGCCCGCAACGCGCTCCTGCCGCCGACCGCGACGATTCCCAAATCGGTCGTCATGGTCATCGGCTCGCTGGGCGCCGGCGGCGCCGAGCGGCAGCTCGTCAAGACCGCGTCCGGCCTCAACGCGCTGCGCTTCGGCGGCAGCGGCCAGCCGGTGTTTCCCGGGCTGAAGATCGTCGCGCAGTCGTGCCGAACCCGCCGCAATGACGGGTTTTTCCGTGGTGAATTGAGCGCCGCCGGAATACCGGTCGTCGAATACGAGCAGCTGCCGCTGTACGGCGGCGACTACGCCTCCTCGGCCGTGCGCGCGCTGGTCGCGCAGCTGCGGTTCCTGCCGGTCAGCATGGTGGAAGCTATCCTGCGGGTCAGTGACGCGTTGCGCCGGTGGCGGCCGGATGTCGTCGAGATCTGGCAGGAGGCGACGATCTTCGACACCGCGCTCGCCGCTCTCTTGGCGCGGGTGCCGCGCCTCATCCTGTGCCTGCGCTCGGTGCCGCCGATCGACCGGCCGGAAATGTACAAGCCCGAGTACCCCGTTCTGTTCCGCGCGCTGGCCGCCGCCGCGAATGTGACGTTCTCGTGCAATTCGCGGTTTGCCGCCGGCCGCTATGCCGCCTGGCTCGACATCGACCCGGACCGCATTCGCGTCGTGCCGAACGGCGTCGAGTTGCCGTCATCGGCCGGTGACGAGAAATCGGCGGCGTTGTACCGCAGGTTTGCCGAACGCACCGGCGACGGCGCCGTGACAATCGGCGTGGTGATGCGGATGGACGTCAACAAGCGACCGCTGTTGTGGATCGAGACCGCCGCCAGGATCCTCGAGCAGCTGCCGGCGGCACGCTTTATCCTGGTCGGCGACGGGCCGCTGCGCTGCGACGTCATGCGCTGGGTGGCGGAACGCGGCATCGCCGAGCGGTTTCTGTTTGCCGGCATCTCGTCCAACATCGGCTTCTGGCTGTCGAAGATGGACCTGTTCATGCTGCTCTCGAAACAGGAAGGTCTTCCGAACGTGCTTATCGAAGCGCAGCTGCAGCGCGTGCCGGTATTGGTGACGGAAGCAGGCGGCGCGCCGGAAGCGGTGGTGCATGGCGTCACCGGTCTCGTCACCAAACCCGATCCGTCGGCCGACGAGGCGGCGGCGGCGGCCCTCGACCTGGTGATGCGGCGCGACCGCGCCCGCTGCATGGGCGAGGCCGGCGAGCGCTGGGCGCGGCAATCGTTTTCGCCGGCGCGGATGCTGCGCGAGCAGGTGGCGCTGCTGGCGCAGGAGGACCCGGACCAGCTCGGCGTCGCCCTCAACGGCGCCGCTGCCGCAGAGCGGGGCGGGCGGCGGCTTTAACGGGGCATCAGCGCCGCGCGCTCCCCCTCTCACCCCAACCGTCTCCCCGCAAGCCCGGGGGAAGGGAGAATGTGGAAACGGGCGGCGCCGATTGCGTCAACCCGCCGGAAGGACCAAGCTCCTTCAGCGGCGGTCGGCGAGGACGCGGTCTACCATCGCCTGGGCGGCGCCGAGGTAGTTGGCGGGATCGGTCAGCGCCCGCAGCCGCGCCTCGCCGAGCGGCGCTGCCACTTGCGGGATCTCGATAAGCACGTCGTAGAGCGGCCGGTCGCTCTCGATCGCGCTGCGGCAGGCGTCGTAGACGAGGTCGTGCGCCTCGTTGCGCCCGGTATGGGGCGCCAGGCCCATCATCACCGCCTCGGCGACAATGAGGCCATGCGTCATCCCGAGGTTCCTGGTCATGCGGGCGGGATCGACGATCAGCCCGCCGGCCATGAACGCCGCCTGGTGCAAGGCGCCGCCGGCATAGGCAAAGCTTTCCGGCAGCGCGATCCATTCGACATGCCACGGGCCGGTGGCGCGCTCGAAATCGCTGACCATCGCGTCGAGGATCAGTCCGGAGTGCTGGCGCAGCGCCTTGGCGCCGGCGAGGATCAGTTCGCACGATATCGGGTTGCGCTTCTGCGGCATCGTCGAGGAGGAGCCGCGACCGGAGACGAACGGCTCCGCCGCCTCGCCGAACTCGGTTGCCGACATCAACATCACGTCGAGCGCGATCTTGCCGAGACTGCCGCCGAGCAATGCCAGGAACTGCACCGTCTCGACGATCGCGTCGCGGGCCACATGCCAGGTGATCGCCGGCTCGGCAAGGCCGAGCTCCGCCGCCAGCTCGCGGCGCGAGGCGAGCGCCCCCTCGCCCGGCCCGAGCGAGGCCAGCGTCCCGGCGGCGCCGCCGAATTGCACCGCCAGCACCCGCGGCCGCAGCTGCTGCAGGCGCTCGGCATGGCGATCGCAGCCGGCCAGCCACACCGCCGCCTTGTAGCCGAAGGTGATCGGCAGCGCATGCTGCAGATGCGTGCGCCCGGCCATCGGCGCGTCGCGCCAGCGCCTCGCCAACGCCGCCAGGTGCCGGCGCAGTGTCGCGAGGTCGCCCTCGATCAGCTGCAGCCCGTCGCGGATCTGCAGCACCGCGGCGGTGTCCATGATGTCCTGCGTCGTGGCGCCCCAATGCAGCCAGCGCCCGGCCTCGCCGGCGCGCTCGGCGAGCTGGCGCACCAGCGGCAGGATCGGGTAGCCGACGGTCTCGGTCTCGCGCTTCAGCCGCGCCAGGTCGAGCGTCTCGGGGTTGGCGGCGAGGACGGCGGCGGCCTCGGAGATGGCCGCAGCGGCGTCTGCCGGGACGATGCCGAGCCGCGCCTGGGCCCGTGCCAACGCCGCCTCGACCTCCGCCATGCGGCCCAGGAACGCCAGCTCGCCGAACGCGGCACACATCGCCGGCGTGCCGAACATGTCGCCGAACAGCGAGGAGGAGAGGACGCCGAGGGTCATCGCGACGCGCCGGCTGCGGGCGGTTCGTCGAACGGCATCCAGGCGCCGTCGACCAGCCGCTCCAGCGCCGGGAAGCGCGCCTTGTAGGCCATCTTCGGGCTCTCGGCGATCCAGTAGCCGAGATAGACATAGGGCAGCCCGTGGCGGCGGCATTCCTCGACCAGCCACAGGATGCTCCAGGTCCCGAGGCTGCGGCGCGGCTGCGCGGGATCGAAGAAGCTGTAGACGGCCGAGACGCCGTCGTCGAGACGATCGATCAACGACACCGCGACCAGCGCCCCGCCCGCCTCGCGGAACTCGACCAGCGCCGTGCGCACGGCGCTATCCTCGACCATGCTGGTATATTCGCTGCGGCTCATCGTCGCCATGTCGCTGTCGCGGTGGCGCGAATGCTGGTAGGCGCAGAACAGCGCGAACTGCTCGTCGGTAGCGTGCGGCGCGATGATCCGCGCGGTGATGGCGCGGTCGCCGGCGGCAGTGAGGTTGCGTACGCGGCGGGTCGAGCGGGTATGGCTGAAGCGCTCGACCGCGACCCGCACCGGCACGCAGGCATCGCACAGCCGGCAGGCCGGGCGGTAGGCGAATTGGTGACTGCGGCGAAACCCGGCGCGCGACAGCTCGTCGAAAAACGCCGGGGCGGCGCGGCCGGCCAGCTCGACGATCAGCTTGCGTTCGGCGCGGCCCGGCACATAGGGACAGGGGACCGAGGCGGTGGCAGAGAATTGCGGCAGCCTGCCGAGACGGTTTCCGGCCGGAATTGAGCGCGCGCCGGCGCGGTCCGCGGCCGGTTGGGATGGCCGCGCTGAAGACGCGGGACGGGCGCGTTCCGGCCGCGATCGCGTTCCCCCCGAGCCTATCTCCATGCGCTGTCCCCGATCCCGCTCGATGGCCCAGGCGATGCCCCAGGCGATGCCCCAGGCAATGCTCCAGGCGATGCCCCTGCTGGATGAAGATGCCGCCGATCGGGCATCCACGCAGCATGCCAGAGCGCGGGAGCCAGGACAACGGCGCCGGGTAGAGCCTGCAAAGCCCGCCGCAGCGCCATCGCCACCACTACCTCAAAGCCACGCTCCGGGTGCACCAATACCCGGACGGCGGGCTGGCTATCTTCGACGGGCCGAGCTGCCTGGCACGCTTCGACCCGCACGGAAAACCAACCGATGTTCCGCACGCCGCTTAACTCCGCTCAGCGGTTTAGGCGTATTGGTTTGTCGATAACCCTGACGGATTTACCCACAACCCCACAGGCCAGCAACATCAGCAGCGGACATATCATGCGGTATGGTAGGCGGACATCTTCACGCGCTACCGACAGCGAGGAGGCTGCAACGGCTGACAACCCCGCGACGCGCCTCTACATTCGGCAAGACCTAGGGGCCGGCATGACGCTGCCGCTCGACCACGCCCAGGAGCACCGCCTGCGGCATGTGCTGCGGCTGAAGGCGGGCGCGCCGGTCGCCGCCTTCAACGAGACGGAAGGCGAGTGGCTCTGCCGGGTGGTTGAGAACGGCAGGGCCAGGTTCGCGTTGCGGCTCGAGGAGCGGTTGCGGGCGGCGGAGCCGGAGAGCGATCTGTGGCTCCTGTTCGCGCCGCTCAAGCGGGCGCGGCTCGACTGGCTCATTGAGAAGGCGGTCGAACTGGGCGTCGGCGCGCTCCTTCCGGTGTGGACCGGGCGCACCCAGTCGGAGCGGCTCAACGCCGAGCGGCTGCAGGCGATCGCCGTCGCCGCCGCGGAACAGAGCGAGCGGCTGTCGGTGCCTCGCATCGCACCACCGCAGCGCCTCGATGCGACGCTGGCGCGCTGGCCGCCGGGGCGGCGGCTGATCGCCTGCGACGAGAGCGGCGCCGGCGTGCCGATCGCCGAGGCGCTCGCCGGGCTACCGCCACCCGGCGAACCGGGGGAGCCGGCGGCGCTCTTGGTCGGACCGGAAGGCGGCTTCACAGAAAGGGAGCTTGACGCTCTCGGCAAACTCCCCATTGTTACGCGCGTCGGGCTCGGCCCGAGAGTGCTGCGCGCCGAGACCGCCGCTCTTGCCGCCCTTGCGGTATTTCAGGCGATCGCCGGAGACTGGCGCCGCAGCCGGACGCGGTGACGCGTGCTGCGGGTTTTCCGGTCGGGAGTTGCAGGAGCCGCATGTCTGGGCCGTCAAGCGTCACCGGACCGCCGATCACCGACAAGCGGCAGCTGGTCGAGTTTCACGAATCCGGTAACAAGGCGGCTGCGGCGTGGCGCGTCGGCACCGAGCACGAAAAATTCGTTTTCCGCCGCGCCGACCGGCGACGCGTGCCCTACGAAGGACCCGACGGCATTGGCGCGCTGCTGCAGGGCATGACTCGGTTCGGCTGGCAGCCGGTCCTCGAGAAGGGCAACATAATCGCGCTGTCGAACGACAGCCGCTGCTCGATCACGCTCGAACCGGGCGGCCAGTTCGAGCTGTCGGGGGCGCCGCTCGAAACCGTGCACCAGACCTGTGAGGAGGTGCACGAGCATCTGCGGCAGGTGCGCCAGGTGTGCGAGGAATTGGGGCTCGGCATGATCGGGCTCGGCTTCGATCCGACCTCACGGCGGGACGAGGTACCGTGGATGCCGAAGGGCCGCTACCGCATCATGCGCGACTACATGCCGAAAAAGGGCCGGCTCGGGCTCGACATGATGCTGCGCACCTGCACCGTGCAGGCCAATCTCGACTACGAGAGCGAAGCGGACATGGTGAAGAAGTTCCGCGCCAGCCTCGCCTTGCAGCCGGTCGCGGTGGCGCTGTTCGCCAATTCGCCATTCGTCGAGGGCAAGCCCTCCGGCTACCAGACCTATCGCAGCCTGGTGTGGACCGACACCGACCCCGACCGCTGCGGCACCGTACCGTTCGTCTTCGAGGACGGGTTCGGCTTCGAGCGTTATGTCGACTATATCCTCGACATGCCGATGTACTTCGTCTATCGGGACGGCAATTACATCGACGCCAGCGGCCAGTCGTTCCGCGATTTCATGGCCGGCCGATTGCCCGCCTTGCCGGGAGAGCTGCCGCGCATCGGCGACTGGGCCGACCATCTGACGACCGCCTTCCCCGAGGTCCGGCTCAAATCCTACATCGAGATGCGCGGCGCCGACGGCGGACCATGGCGGCGCCTGTGCGCGCTGCCGGCCTTGTGGGTCGGGCTGCTCTATGACGGCACCGCGCTCGACGCCGCCGCTGATCTCGTCGCCGACTGGACCGAGGAGGAGCGCGAGGCGATGCGCCGCGACGTGCCGCGGCTCGGGCTCGACACCCCGCACCGCAGCCGCACCTTGCGCGACATCGCGCTCGAGATGCTCGAGATCGCCCGCGAGGGGCTGCACCGCCGGGCCCGCCGCGACGCCTGCGGCGAAGACGAGACGCATTACCTCGACACGCTGTTCTCGATCGCCGGCTCCGGCCGCACCCCGGCCGAGGAGCTGGTCGACGACTACAATACGCGCTGGGGCGGCGACATCGCCCGGGTGTACGAGGACTATTCGTATTGATCAGCGGTCCGGACTACGGCAGCGCCCGTAGGATGGGTTGAGCGCAGCGAAGCCAATCTTTTGTTTGTCGCGGCCCGGCAGGCGATGAGCTTCGCGTTGCTCAGCCCATCCTACGGCAACTGACTGCCGGAAATCACAGCAGCATCGTCAGCGGGTCTTCGACGAGCTTTTTGAAGGCGGCGAGGAACTGCGCGCCGACCGCGCCGTCGACGACGCGGTGATCGCAGGACAACGTGCAGGTCATCACCGTGGCGACGGCGAGCTGGCCGTCGCGCACCACCGGTCGCTGCTCGCCGCCGCCGACCGCCAGGATGCAGCCCTGCGGCGGATTGATGACGGCGGCGAACTCGCGCACCCCGTACATCCCGAGGTTGGAGATCGAGAAGGTGCCGCCCTGGAACTCCTCGAGCTTCAATTTGCCGGCGCGAGCGCGTTCGGCGAGGTCCTTGGTCTCGGCGGCGATCTGCGCCAGCCCCTTCTGATCGGCGCCCTTGACGATCGGCGTGATGAGGCCCTCGTCGAGCGCGACGGCGACCGCGATGTCGACCCGCTGCCACTGCAGGATCGCATCGTCGCTCCATGACGCATTGGCGGCCGGCACCTGCCGCAATGCCAAGGCCGCGGCGCGCACGACGAAATCGTTGATCGAGATTTTCGTCTCGGACTTGGCGTTGAGCGCGGCGCGGATCTTGAGCAGCTCGTCGATCGCGCAGTCGACCGACAGGTAGAAATGCGGGATCGTCTGCTTCGCTTCGGCGAGGCGGCGGGCGATGACGCGGCGCATCGCGCTGTGCGGCTTCCCGACGAACGGCGGATTGCCGGCCAGCGCCAGCACCTGCGGCTTGGCGAAGACGGCTGCCCCAGCCGGCGCTGCCGCTGGTAGCGGGGCGGCGGAAGACGTGGCCGCAACCGGCGCAACCGTCGCGGCGGCCGGCGCCGCCAGCGCGCGCTCGATGTCGGCCTTGACGATCCGGCCCTGCGGTCCGGAGCCGCGAATGGCGGCGAGGTCGAGCCCGGCATGCACCGCCATCCGCCGCGCCAGCGGGCTGGCAAAGATGCGCGCACCTTCGTCTCGCGCCGCGCCATTACCCCCACCCAGGCCCTCCCCCGTAAGCGGGGGAGGGCGAGTCACGGTAGTGCCCTCCCCCGCACGCGGGGGAGGGTTAGGGTGGGGGTGGGGGTTGGGCTGCCTGGCCGGCGGCGGCTGCGTCGCCTCGACAGCAATCGGCGCGCCGGTTTCGCCGGCGGCGCCGCTGGTGAACGTGGCGAGCGCGCTCTGGTCCTCGCCCTCTTCGAGCAAGACCGCGATTGGCGCATTGACCTTGATGTGTTGCGCCCCTTCCGGGACGATGATCTTGCCGAGGCGGCCTTCGTCGACCGCCTCGTATTCCATCGTCGCCTTGTCGGTCTCGATCTCGGCGAGGACGTCGCCGGCGTGCACCTCCTCGCCCTCCTTTTTCAGCCAGCGGGCGAGGTTGCCTTCGGTCATCGTCGGCGACAGCGCCGGCATGCGGATCTCGATGGGCATCACGGCTCCCGGTACGCCCCTCTCCCGCATTGCCGGAGAGGGAGGGACCCATCGCGCTAGCGATGGGAGGGTGAGGGTGAGGGCCGGCGGCGCGGCGATACCCTCACCCGGCTCCCCGCGGGTCAAGCCCGCGGACTGAAGGCTGTCGCGCTCGCCACCCTCCCCCGCCATGCGGGAGAGGGGTTTTCTCAGCGGTACGTCACGTCGCGGGCGGCGGCGATGATGTCTTCGACCTGCGGGGTGGCGAGGCGTTCGAGATTGGCGGCGTAGGGCAACGGCACGTCCTTGCCGGTGACGCGGCGCAGCGGCGCGTCGAGCCAGTCGAAGCATTCTTCCATGACGACCGCGGCGATTTCCGCGCCGATCCCGGCAAACGGCCAGCCCTCCTCGACCGAGACGATGCGGTTGGTCTTCTTGACCGAGGCCGCCAGCGTCTCGCGGTCGAACGGGCGCAGCGACCGCAGGTCGACCACCTCGGCCGAGATTCCGGCCTTCGCCAGCTCCTCGGCAGCCTGCAACGCCAGCTTCACCATCCGCGAGAAGGCGGCGATCGTAACGTGCTCGCCGGCCCTCGCGATGCGCGCCTTGCCGATCGGCACGAGGAATTCCGGGTCCTGCGGCACCGGGAAGCTCTCGCCGTAAACCAGCTCGTGCTCGAGGAAGATGACCGGGTTGGGGTCGCGGATCGCGGATTTAAGGAGGCCCTTGTAATCGGCGCCGGCATAGGGCGCGACGACCTTGAGCCCCGGAACATGCGCGTACCAGCTGGCGTAGCACTGCGAGTGCTGCGCCGCGACGCGCGAGGCGATGCCGTTGGGGCCGCGGAAGACGATCGGCGCGTGCATCTGGCCGCCCGACATGTAGCGCGTCTTGGCCGCCGAATTGATCAGCTGATCCATCGCCT
>JBLMXS010000062.1:0-4405 GCA_050257895.1 Thiohalocapsa sp. | reverse complement strand
CGCGCGACCTCTCGCCGCTCGCCAAGGCGGACCGCCGCGACCCGCGGCTCGTCGAGCGCTTCGAGACCTATGTCTACGGCTGGGAGATCGCCAACGCGTTCTCCGAGCTCAACGACCCGCTTGACCAGCGGGCCCGCTTCGAGGCGCAGATGCTGGCGCGCGCCGCTGGCGACGAGGAGGCGCAGCCGCTCGACGAGGATTACGTCATGGCGCTGGAATACGGGCTGCCGCCGTGCGGCGGGCTTGGAATCGGCATCGACCGGCTGACGATGCTGCTGACCGACAGCCCCTCGATCCGCGACGTCATCGCCTTCCCGACCATGCGCCCGCGGTGAGCCGTCGGATCGCACCGCCTCTTCTCCTCGTCATGGCCGGGCTTGACCCGGCCATCCACGTCTTTGTCGGCCCCCGCTGCAAGACGTGGATGCGCGGGTCAAGCCGGCGCAAGGGGTTGTTTTTGGCGGTGCGTGTCAGGTTGCGTTCAACATGAGCTGCCGCAAATCTCAACCGGACAGCAGTGGTTCACATCCGGGCATGACGGAAATTCTGATCGCACCGGAGCGGACTGCGGCTTCAGCACTCCGCCCCCAGCGCCCCGCGCAGGGCGCGCCAGCGGGCGAACTTTCCGGCAAAGCCGAGGCTCGCATAGGCGGGGCTGGTCGACGGCAGCGCCAGGTAGGCAATCTCCGGCAGCGGCGTAAAATGGCGGTGGTAGAGGCGTCGCGCGCCGCTGCCGTTGAAGGCGATGGCGCGGATTCCCGGATGGTCGCGGATCAGCGCATCGATCGGGTTGGGGATTTCGGCGCGGATCGTCGCGTCGGCGCTGGCGGTGCGCTGCCCCTGCGCGCAAACGTCCCACAACGCAATCCGCCGGGCGGCGATAAACGCCAGCTTCTCGGCATAGCCCGGCGGCGGCCGGCTGTCGAACAGCGCGAAGACGATCGGCCAGAACAGGTTGCGCGGATGCGCATAGTACTCGCCGCGGCGCAGCGACTCCTCGCCCGGCAGCGTCCCCAGCACCAGGATCCGCGCATGCCGGTCGACGATCGGCGCGAAGCTTCGCTTCGCCGGCGGAGCGGCGGCAATCGGGTCGGCGGACAAGTTCAGTCGACGTAGCGGCCGAGGCGCACTGCGGTCTGGCCGCGCACCAACCGGCGCGACGGCATGATGAGGACGCAATTGTCGTAGGGGGTGCGCACCTCGCGTCCGTCGTCGCGGCCGATCAGCGAGCCCTTTTCCGGCAGCACCTCGAGGCCGCGGAAGTCACCGGCGAAATCGAAGCGCCCGCCGCTGATCGTCACCGCGGTGGTGACCTCGATGACGCGCTGCCGCGGCTGCGCGTCGAAATCGGGGCCGCCGAGCGCCGCCACGTCCTCGCGCGCGACCGTCCCTAGCGCTACGAGGAAGCGCAGCATCACGTCGATCGCGACTTCGGCGGCCCGCCTCTCCCAATGCTGGCCGCACTCGATGAGGAGCGCCGTCTTCGCCGAATGCGGGTCGCCAAAGCCGCCGTAATCGCGCATGCGCGGGCCCGCGGCGTGGCCGGCGTCGCACATGATCAATTCCGGGATGCCGACCCACCGCGCCAGCTCGCGCGAGCGCGGCAACACCCCGGCCAGCATCAGCGGCGCCGTTGCATACTGCATCGAATGCAGGTCGAGCAGGTAGTCGGCGGCATCGACGATCGGCCGCAAGGCGCGCGCGCGGTCGAGCTCGATCGAGCGGCGCGGGCCATCAAGGGTCGCCGGGCTCCACAGCCGGTTGAAGTCCTCATCGACATAGCGCGAGGCGATCGGATAGCGCGGATCAAATTCGCGGTAGGCGGCGACGTTGTCGAAGGCCAGCGTCAGCTTCCCCTGAAGCGGCCTGACGCCGGCCCGGAACAGTTTGTCGAGCGCGATGGCGCCGCAGATCTCGTTGCCGTGCGTCAGCGCCGTCACCAGGACATGCGGGCCGGGCTGCGGCGCCTCGAACGTCGTGACGTACTCGATGCCGGTATTGCCGGCGCGGTAGGGCTCGATGTCAGGCGGAGAAAGCTCCACCGTGTAGGTCAGATCGGACAAGGGGGATCCTATTGCGAATCACAGTCGCGCCATTGTGCACGGCTTGATGCGCCGCGTCACCCGCTCTGCGGCGCCGCCCGGCGCCGCGAAGATGGCTATCGGCGGCCGGCAGCCATCGGCGCCGAGACGCCGGCCTCGGCGATGACGCCGCCGCCAAGCCCGGTCTTGGATGTCGCCGACTTGGCTGGTCCTAGCGGGCGAGGTCGGCGGCGAGCGAAAAGGCGCTCGGGTTGCCGGGCGACTGGCCGCGGTAGATCTGCAGGTTCTCCAGCACCCGCTGGACGTAGCTGCGGGTCTCGTTGAACGGGATCATCTCGATCCAGTCGACGGTGCTGAGATCGGTGCCGCGCGGGTCGCCGAAATCGTGCAGCCATTGCCGCACCCGCCCCGGCCCAGCGTTGTAGGCGGCGATCGACAGCGCATAGGAGCCGCCGAAATCGTCGAGCAGATGCTCGATGTAGGAGCGCCCGAGCGTCAGGTTGTAGAGCCCGTCAGTGGAGAGCCGCGCCAGCGAGAACGGCAGCTGCAATTTGCTGGCGACGCCGGCGGCGGTGGCCGGCATCAGCTGCATCAGGCCGCGCGCCCCGACCCGGCTCGTTGCATTCACCGCAAACGCGCTCTCCTGCCGCACGATCGCCAACAGGAGCGGCCGCTCAGTGATGCCGCCGGCAGGCAGTGGGGTCACCGGATAACCATGCACCATCAGCGGCATGCCGGCGTCGATCGAGCGCCGCGCCACGGCGATCGCGAGGTCGATGCGGTTGTGCGATTCGGCGAGCGCCGCCAGCATCGCAAAGTCGAGCGGCGTCTTCGCATCCTCGGTCATCCGCATCAGCACGGTGCGGGCGTGGATGCCATCGCCGGCCGCGAACAGCAGCTGGGCGACGCGGACGAGCTCCTGCGCGTCAAACCGCGCCCGGGTCGCCGGATCCGGCCGGTGTTCCGGCACCGGATGCGGCGGCGCATCGTCGCCGAGCTGGTGCGCCGCCAGCTGGCCGTAGAACGTCGCCAAATTGTCGGCCCCGACGGTGTACCACTTGGCGGCCAGGTCGTCCTTGCCGGCGGCTGCGGCGGCGCGCCCGCCCCAGTAGGCGGCGCGCGCCTTGGCATAGGGCGAGGTGACGTGCGCCAGCATATGGGCGAAGTGATCGAAGGCGGCGGCGGCGTCCTTCTTGTAGCGCAAGGCGATATAGCCGCTGAGGAACTCGGCCTCGGCGTTGGGCTCGGCGTTGATCTTGCCCGAACCGGTCTCGGGCTGCTGCACGAGGCGGGCGGCGGTGTCGCTGTTGCCGGCGGCCAACAGCTTGCGGGCGACGAGCAGCCGCTCGTCCCACCACGCAGCGCATTTCTCCGGCGTATCGGCGTGCGCCAGCAACAGCCGCGCCGCATTGTCGTAATTGTCCTTCTTGCGCCACCAGCGGGCCTGGTCGAAGGCGAGGCCGGGATCGTCGCGCAGCTTCTCCGGCACCTTCGCGACAAGCTTGCCGGCATTGCCGGCGTCGGCGGCCAGCGCGAGGCGCGCCTCGGCCAGCGCCCGGTAATCGGCCGCCACCAGCGGCAGCAGCCGCTTCGCCGCCTCGCTCTGGCCGTCCCACAGCAGCCGGTCGAGGCGCTTCCAGTGGTCTTCCGCGCGCAGCCGGTCGGCGAACCGCGTCAGCACCGCACGCTCGCCGGCAATGGTGAAATCGCCGTCGATCCAGGCGGTGCGCAAGTCGGCGGTACCGGCCTCGCCGTGGCCGCGGTTGATCTCGATCTCGGCGGCGCGCGCCTTGCCGGCGCCGGTGATCGGCTTGTGCCGCTTGAACCAGCCGGCGGCGACGTCGTCGCTCTCGCTGGCGAGCGCCTCTTCGGCGCGGCGGCGCAGCGTCTTCTGCAGCGGCCAGCCCGGGTTGTGGTCGATGAAGGCGGCAATCTCCGAGAACCGGCCGCCGGCGCTGGAGCGGGTATAGTCGAGCCAGTGCACGATCTTGAGCGCCAGCGGGTCATGGCTCTGCCCGAGCTGGGCATAGGCCTTGGCCCAGTCGCCGTGATGGGCCGCGGTGATGGCGGCAACCGCGGCGCTGTCGGCGCCGTTATTGGCCCGCGCTGTATCTGCCTGCGCTATCGCGGAAAGCGTGGTAATCGCGATTGCTGCTGCAAATAAAAGGCGAAAGATCGGGAACAACGGCAAGCACTCCAAGGACTGTGGCCCGACATGCACAGTGTTTACGCATAATCGCCGCCGGCCGCAAGCCGATCTGTGACATTGTGTAACAATTCCTTCCAAACGGCGTCCGCGGAGTTGGCCGGCAACCCGGCGACATCGGTGCTGTTGAAGCTGGCAGCGGTGCGGACTTTCGTGC
>JBLMXS010000061.1:0-12529 GCA_050257895.1 Thiohalocapsa sp. | reverse complement strand
TCGCGCTTGACGACCGCAACCAGCCCATCCCGCGGCAGCTCGCTCATCGCCGGCCCCCTCGTCTTCGCCTCCCGTAGGATGAACCCCGCTGATCCAAGCGGCAAGCCGCTCTCTCCTTGGGTCCCCTGCCCGAGGGACCCATGCTCCGGCGGCTCATGCGGCTGCTCAATGGGTCCCCTGCCTGCGCAGGAACCTGAGACCTGGCGGCTTGCCGCGGCGCATCGGCCTTGCCGGGGTCCGCCGGGCGGGCTAGCGTCGTGCCGTCATTCCAACCGGAGGAAACCCGATGATCGTCGAATTCCGCACCTACCGGCTGAAGCCGGGCAGCGTCGCCGAAGCCGAGAAGCGCTTTGGCGAAGGGCTCGTCAACCGGACTAAGGTGTCGCCGCTCGGCGCCTTCTGGCACACCGAGGTCGGGCCGCTTAATCGCATCATCCATGTCTGGCCGTACGAGGATTTCGCGCATCGCGAAAAGATCCGCTCGCAGAAGATCGAGGGCTGGCCGCCGAAGATCCAGGAATTTATCGAGGAGATGAACAGCGAGATCTTCATCCCGGCGCCGTTCTCGCCAAAGCTCGAGCCGCGCCAATTGGGCGGCATCTACGAGATCCGCACCTACACGCTGGCGGCCGGCGCCATCCCCGCCATCATCGACCGCTGGGGCACCGCGATCGACAAGCGGATGGAGCTGTCGCCGTTGGCTTTCGCCGGCCATTCCGAGCTGGGCGGGCTCAACCGCTGGCGCCACATCTGGGCCTACAAGGACGCCAACCATCGCGCCGAGATCCGCGCCAAGGCGCAGAAGGAAGGCATCTGGCCGCCGCGCGGCGGGCAGCCGGGCCAGACCCTGATCCAGGAGAACATGCTGGTCGTCCCGGCCGCCTTCTCGCCGCTGAAGTAGTACGACGTGGCGACGGGATTGCTTCGTCGCATTCGCTCCTCGCAATGACGGCCGCTATTGCTTCGTCGTCATTGCGAGCGCAGCGAAGCAATCTCGTCGAGGCTAAACCCCGCCGCCGATGGCGCGATGGCGCAGCAGGTGGTCCGCCAATACGCAGGCCAGCATCGCCTCGCCGACCGGGACGGCGCGGATGCCGACGCACGGGTCGTGGCGGCCGTGCGTTGCGATCTCGACCTCGTTGCCGTCGGCGTCGACGGTGCGCATCGGCTTCAGGATCGAGCTGGTCGGCTTGACCGCGAAGCGCACGACAATGTCCTGGCCGGTCGAGATGCCGCCGAGGATGCCGCCGGCGTTGTTCGAGAGGAAGGCGACCTTGCCGTCCTGCATCCGCATCTCGTCGCCGTTCTCCTCGCCGCCGAGCGCGACCGCGCCAAACCCGGCGCCGATCTCGACGCCCTTGACGGCGTTGATCGTCATCATCGCGCGGGCAATGTCGCCGTCGAGCTTGTCGTAGACCGGCTCGCCGAGGCCCGCCGGCACGCCCGCGGCCACCAGTTCGATGACGGCGCCGGCCGACGAGCCCGCCTTGCGCACAGTGTCGAGGTAATCAGCCCATAATGCGGCCATGGCGCGGTCGGGGCACCAGAACGGGTTGTCCTCGACGATCGACCAGTCCCAGGCGGTCCGGTCGATCCTGTGCGGGCCGATCTGCACCAGTGCGCCGCGGATCGTGACGCTGTCGCCGAGGATCTTACGGGCGACGGCGCCGGCGGCGACCCGCGAGGCGGTCTCGCGCGCCGAGGCGCGGCCGCCGCCGCGATAGTCGCGGATGCCGTATTTCTTCCAGTAGGTGTAGTCGGCGTGGCCGGGGCGGAAGCGGTCGGCGATGTTGCGGTAATCGCGCGAGCGCTGGTCGACATTCTCGATCATCAGCGAGATCGGGGTGCCGGTCGTCATCCCCTCGAAGGTGCCGGAGAGGATCTTGACCTGGTCGGGCTCCTGCCGCTGCGTCGTGTAGCGCGACTGCCCCGGCCGGCGCTTGTCGAGCCAGTGCTGGATGTCGCTTTCGACAAGCGCAATCTTCGGCGGCGCACCGTCGACGACGACGCCGATCGCCGGCCCATGGCTCTCGCCCCAACTCGTGAAGCGGAACAGGCTGCCGAAACTGTTACCGGCCATCGTCTTCACCGCTCTGCCGCACTGCGGGAGAGGGTGGCTCCGGGTGCAGCCCGGAGACGGGTGAGGGACTCATCCAAGATGCCCTCACCCTCCCATCGCTGCGCGATGGGCCCTCCCTCTCCCGCGATGCGGGAGAGGGGTTTCGGCTGCCATTTTCGCCTGCATCATCACACCACCGAGATGTCGGGGGCGTCGACGGCTTTCATGCCGACGACGTGGTAGCCGCAATCGACATGGTGCACCTCGCCCGAAACGCCGGCCGACAGGTCGCTCAGCAGGTAAACGCCGGCATTGCCGACATCCTCGATCGTGACGTTGCGTTTGAGCGGGGAATTGAACTGGTTCCATTTGAGGATGTAGCGGAAATCGCCGATGCCGCGCGCCGCGACCGTGTTGATCGGGCCGGCCGAGATCGCGTTGACGCGGATGTTGTCGCCGCCGAGATCGACCGCGAGGTACTTGACGCTGGCTTCGAGCGCCGCCTTCGCGACCCCCATCACGTTGTAATGCGGCATCACCCGTTCGGCGCCGGCATAGGTCAGCGTCAACAGGCTGCCGCCCTCGGTCATCAAGGGCGCCGCCCGGCGGCACAAATCGGTGAACGAGAAGCACGAGATGTCGAGGGTGCGCAGAAAGTTGTCGCGGCTGGTGTTGACGTACTTGCCGGTCAGCTCGTTCTTGTCGGAGAAGGCGATCGCGTGCAGGACGAAATCGAGCCGTCCCCAGTGCCGTTCGAGCCCGGCAAACAGCGAATCGAGGCTCGCCGCGTCGGTCACGTCGGCATCGGCGACGAAATCGGCCTCCAGGCTCTCGGCCAATGGGCGCACCCGCTTGCCAAGCCCCTCGCCCTGGTAGGTGAAGGCGAGGCGGGCGCCGTGCTGGTGCAACGCCCGGGCGATGCCCCAGGCGAGCGAGCGATCATTGGCGACCCCCATCACCAGCCCCTGCTTCCCGGCCATCAGGCCCATCTGCACCCCCGTCGCGCCTCTCCTTCATCCTACACGAAGCCGTGCGGTCGGGCGAGGCGGCCGGCCTCCTCCCAAGCGCGATTGCATTCGAGAGCCCTCCCCCTCGATGGGCGAGGGTTGGGAGGGGGTGATTCTGCCGGCGGCCAGTTCGCTCGGTACGAGTTCACCCCCACCCCGGCCCTCCCCATCGAGGGGGAGGGAGCAGGGCAAGTCTGCCGGCTTCAGCTCACACGCCGAAGGTGAAGCGGCTGCCGGTGTTGGTCAGCACCAGCTGATCGGGCATTGCTTCGGCGACTTTGGCGATGAAGCCCTTGCCGGTGCAATGCATCGGCAGGACGACGTCCGGCTGCATCGCCTTCAGCTCGCTGACCGTGTGCTCGATGTAGTCCGGCGGCGCGACGCCGAGATGGAAGCCGCCGAGGACGGCGTGCAATTTATCCACCCCGGACACTTGCTGAGCCGTCCGGATCGTGTTGATGAGCCCGGAATGGCCACAGGATGAAATCACCACGAGGCCCTTCCCCTGCACGACGTAGCAGGTGGCGTGCTCGTCCGGGTGCTTGTCGGGGACGAGGCGGCCGCGCCGCTCCTCCTCGGTGAAATGGTCGGCCGGCGTCGGCTCGACCAGCGTGTTCGGCAAGACATTCTCGAACGAGGTGCGCGCGATCTGGCCGGAGGTGAACGGCCCCGCGAGCACATGCGCATGATCGCAGCACACCGTCTCGACATGCGCCGCCGCGAGCGCCGCCGCGTCGAGCGCTCCCATCGTGACCGGCTCCCCGCCGTCGCGGCCGCGGTTCCATTTCTCGCGGTAGGTGAGGTCGCCGCCGGTATAGAGCTTCAGATCGGGGCGCAGCCGGGCGCGGTATTTCTCGACGAAGCCGACCAGGCCGCCGTAATGGTCGCGGTGCGAGTGGCTGAGAATGAGACCGTCGAGCTTTTCCGCCTCGATCCCCAACAGGTCGAAATTGCGGTTGATGATCTCGGGGGTAAAGCCGAAATCGAGCAGGTACTGATGCCGCTCCCCGGCCTTCTCTGATTCCAGGTGCAGCGACAGCCCCCATTCGGCCGCCAGGGTCGAGCGCTCATGGCCGGGGATGCGGCTGACATGCTGGATCAGACAATGCGGATGGGCCGCTTTCGGCATGAACAGGTCGAAATACGAGTCGACGAGGAGCCGCACCGACAATCGGTCCACGAGCGGCGCCTGGAACGGGCTCTCAGCGGTCAGTGCCATATGATCCTCCCTCGCCAGCAGCGCCGCAGGCTCGCCCCTGGGCGGCCGCGCGTCAAGCCGCGCTCACCCCGCCTCACCCTTCGCGGCCGCGATCGATCACGACTCACGCGCGACGTTGAAAACCGCAACCGCTTGGCTGAGGCCCTTCAGCGCCAGGTCGCCGACCTCTTCGAGTCGCATTCTGTCTTCGACGGCGGCGGCGACGCGCTTCGCTAGGAGGATCTGGCCGTCCAGCGCGGCGTCGCACAGCCGCGAGGCGAGATTGCACGCGGTGCCGATCGCGGTGTAGTGCACGCGCTCGGCAAAGCCGATCTGGCCGAGCGTCGCATAGCCCTGCGCAATGCCGACGCCGAAGCCGATGTCGTGGCCGCGGCGCCTCCAGCCGGCCTGCAGCAGGGTCACCGCCTCGCGCATCTCGACCGCCATCGCGACCGCGCGCTCGGCGGCGTCGGGGCAGGGCAGCGGATCGTTGAAGAACACCATGATGCCGTCGCCGGCGAAATGGTCGAGCGTTCCCTCCGAGTGGCTGACGATCGGCCCCAGCGTCTCGTGGTACTCGCGCAACAGGTCGCGCACCTCCTCGGGCTCGCCGGTTTCGGCGAAGGCGGTGAAGCCGCGCAGGTCGCAGAACACGATGACGATGTCGCGCCGATGCGTCGCCAGGATCGCTTCGTCGCCCGAGGAGACGATCATCTCGGCGAGCTGCGGCGGCAGGAACCGCTTCAAGACGCCGATCCGCTCGATCTGCGCCAGTTGCGCGGCGACGCGCTTTTCGAGCTCGTCGTTCCACAGCGCCAGCTCGTGCGCCTGGTCTTCGAGCCTGCGCGCCTGTTCCTGCACGGTGTCGTGCAATGCCTTGATGCGCAGCATCGCGCGCACCCGCGCCAAGAGCGCCGCCTGGTCGACAGGCTTCGTTAGGTAGTCGTCGCCGCCGGCTTCCAGCCCGGCCACGACATCCTTCACATCGGCGCGGGCGGTGACGAGGATCACCGGGATGAACGGCAGCGCCGGATCGGCCTTCAGTTCCTTAACGACGGCGATGCCGTCGAGCTTCGGCATCTGGATGTCGAGCAGCACGAGATCGGGCAGTTTTTCCCGCACCACCGCGAGGGCCTCTTCGCCGTCGCCGGCGGTGATCGTCTCATAGCCCTGGCTGTCGAGCCGCAGCTGCAGGATCTCGACATTGTCGGGCACGTCGTCGACAACCAAAATCAGCGGCGGCTCACGCATTCGAATTCACCACGAAGGCACGAAGGAAGGGTTGCATCACAGCGTTAAGTGCAGCCGCGAAGCCGCAACGCAGCCGAACGTCAACGAGTGAAGGTTCATTCTTCGTGCCCTTCGCGTCTTCGTGGTGAAATGGTCTATGGCAGGAATTCGCGGACTTTGGCGAGGAGCTGGCGCGGGCTGTAGGGCTTGGCGATGTAGCCGTCGCAGCCGGCGGCGCGGGTCTTGGCCTCGTCGCCGGACAGCGCATAGGAGGTGACGGCGATAATCGGCACGGCCTCGAGCGCCGGGATGGCGCGGATGCGCCGGGTCGCCTCGTAGCCGTCGATGCCGGGCAGCTGGATGTCCATCAGGATGAGGTCGGGCTGCTCGCGCTCGGCGGTTGCCACGCCTTCGAGCCCGTCCACCGCCTCGATCAGCTCGTAGCCCGCGGCCGACAACAAATCGTTGAGGATCAGCCGGTTGTCTTCGGTGTCCTCGATCACCAGTATGCGCTGCGTCATGCCGCCCCCATCAGTTCTTCCGGCACGTCCTCGACACGGATCGGCAAACTGACGCGGAACGTCGCCCCTTTGCCGAGTTCGGATTCGACGGAGATCGTGCCCCCCTGCATCTCGACCATGCGCTTCGAGATCGCCAGGCCGAGGCCGGTGCCGCCCTTCTTGCGCGTGTTTGAATTGTCGACCTGCTGGAATTCCTCGAAAATCTTGGCTTGGTCCTCCGCGGCGATGCCGGGGCCGGTATCGCGCACGGTCAACAGGAAATGGCCGTCCTCGGCGGCGGCGCCGATCGCCACCTCGCCGGCATCGGTGAACTTGATCGCATTGCCGGTAAGGTTGAGCAGCACCTGCGCCAGCCGCCGCGCATCGCCATGGCCCGGCGGCAGGCCGGGCATGATGTCGGCGGTCAATTTGAGCCCCTTTCCGCTGGCGAGGCTCTCGGTGGCGCTGACCACCGATTGCACGACGTCGGGCAGCGCGTAGTCCTCGAACGTCAAGCTCAGCTGTCCGGCCTCGATCTTCGCCAGGTCGAGCACGTCGTTGATCAGCGCCAGGAGATGCTTGCCGTTGTTCTGCACCCGCTCGAGGACGCCGGCGGCGCGCGGCGTCAGCTCGCCATAGAGCCCGTCGGCCAGCAGCTCGGTGTAGCCGAGGATGGCATTGAGCGGGGTACGCAATTCGTGGCTCATATTGGCGAGGAATTGCGATTTGTGCTGGCTCGCCAGGCGCAACTCCTCGCTCTTGTCGGCGATCTCGCGGAAGAGGCGCGCGTTCTGGATCGCCAGCACCGATTGCGCGGCCAGCGTCTGCATCAGCCGCACGGTCGCCTCGGGGAACTCGCCGACGGCGCGCCGCTGCAGCACCGTGGCGCCGAGGATGCGGTCGGCGCCGACCAGCGGCACGATCAGCACCGAGCGGTAGCCGGCGGCGACGGCCTGGTCACGCAGCGGGTTGGCCGGCCGCTCGCGCAGGTCGGGTATCTGCAATGGCGCGCGGTTGGCGATCGCGATGCCGAGCCCGGTGACGTTCTCGGCGACGTCGAGTTCGCGGACGTCGTGCACCATCGCCTCGGTGTAGCCGACCGCCTCGACAAAGCGAAAGCTGCGCTGGCGCGGGCGGTAGCGGAAGATCGCACCGGCATCGGCGTCGGCGAGCGCCACCGAACGGTTGAGCACGGTCGACAGCACGGCACGCAGCTCCAGGGTCGAGCTGACCGCCTGCCCGACTTCCGACAGCGCCTTCAACTCCTCGACCGAGCGCGCCAACTCGTCGGTGCGCGAGCGCAATTCGCCGAGCAGCCGCGCATTCTCGATCGCGATCACCGCCTGGTCGGCAAACGTCGCGACCAGTTCGATCTGCTTGTCGGTGAACGCCTCGACCCGCTCGCGCGCCAAGCCGATGACGCCGATCACCATGCCGTCGCGCAGCAATGGCACGCCGAGCAGCGTGCGCACGCCACCGGTGCGGGCGTCGTCCTTCAATTCGTAAAGCGGGTCGTTCCAGGCATCGAGGATGTGCACCGGGCGGCCTTCGAGCGCCGCTCTGCCGACGGCGCTGCCGGTGCCCGGCTGGACGCGAAGTTCGCGCTCGATCGCTTCGTACTGGCTCGGCAGACCCTCGCTCGCCGCCCAGCGGAACTCGCCGTCGTAATTGCGGAAGATCGCCGCATGGTCGGCCCGGCACAGCCGGATCGCGGTCGAGACGACGGTCTGCAATACCGGATCCAGATCGAACCCCGAGCCGCTGATCACCCGCAGGACGTCGCTGATCGCGGTCTGGATTTCGAGCGACTCCTGCAGGTCGCGGGTGCGCTCGCGCAGTTCGTCGAACAGCCGGACGTTCTCGATCGCGATTACCGCTTGGTCGGCAAAGGTGCTAACCAGCTCGATCTCCTGCTGGCTGAAGACGGCAACCTGCTCCTTTCCGAGCGTTATCACGCCGACGACGACACCCTCGCGCAGCAACGGCACCCCGAGCAACGTGTGCACCCTGGACATCCGGAGATCGGCCTTCGGCGCGTAGAGCGGGTCGCTCCACGCGTCGAGGATGTGCACGACCCGACCCTCCTCGGCGGTACGGCCGACCAGGGTGTCACGGCCAGGGGAGATCGCAAGGCGTCGTTCGTTGGCCTCGTAGTCGGGGTCGAGACCGTAGCCGGCGGCCCAGCGGTAGGTGCCGCCCTCCAGGCGGTAGACGATGCCCTGCTCCACGCCGCACAGCCGACACGCCGTTTCGACGACAAAATCCAGCACCGGCTGCAGGTCGAAATTCGACCGGGTGATGACCTTCAGGACGTCGCTGGTCGCGGTCTGGTATTCGAGCGACTGCTGCAGTTCGCGACTGCGCTCGCGCGTCTCGGTGATGAGCCGCGCGTTCTCCATCGCGATCACCGCCTGCGCCGCGAAGTTCTGTAAGAGCGCGATGTTCTTGTCGGAGAACGGCCGTACCTCCTGGCGGAACACGGTCAGGGTGCCGAGCAATGCCTCTTCTCGGCGCAGACCGACGACGAGCATCGACCGGAACCCGGCCATGTCGGCCTGCTCGCGGAACCCCTCGTTCGTGCGATAAATCTCCTCCTCGCGCGCATCGACGATATGCACGACGGGCTCGCCGCGCAGCGCGCGCCCGACCGGCGTGTCGGTGCCCGGCGACACCGAACCGGCCCCGCGCATGTACTCGATGTATTCGCGCTCCCCGCGCACGGCGGCGGGCGTGACGTGCTGGCCGTCGTAGGTCAGCAGATGGCCGCAGGCCGCCTCGCACAGGCGCATCGCCTTGTCGACGACCGCCTCGAACACGGGCGCGAGATCGCCGGGCGAGGAATTGATGACCCCGAGCACCTCGGCGGTCGCGGTCTGCTGTTCGAGCGCCTCGCGCGTCTCGGTGATGAGGCGCGCATTCTCCATCGCGATCACCGCCTGCGCCGCGAAATTCTGGAGGAGAGCGATCTGCTTGTCGGTGAAGGGGCGGACTTCGCGGCGGAAGATCGCAAACACGCCGAGCACGCCATCGTCCTTGATCAACGGCGCCATGAGCAGCGCGCGGACCCCGGCAAGATCGGCGGCGGTCAGCGCCAATGGCTGACCGTTGCGATATTGCGCCCCTTCCCTGACATCGGCGGTGTGGAGAACCGCACGTTCGAGTATGGCGCGGCCGAAGATCGTGTCGGGTCCAATGCCGGGCGGGCTTTGCACCAGGAAATCCTGCAAGGCTGCTGGCACGTCGCGCGTCGCGACGATGCGGGCGCTGTCGTGATCGACGCTGAACATGATGCCGAAGCTGGCATCGCACAGGCGCATCGCCTTTTCCAGCATCGCATCGAATACCGGCGCAAGATCACCGGGCGAGGCGTTGATGACCTGCAGCACCTCGGCGGTGGCGGTCTGCTGCTCCAAGGCCTCGCGCGTCTCGGTGATGAGGCGCGCGTTCTCCATCGCGATCACCGCCTGCGCCGCGAAATTTTGCAACAGGGCGATCTCCTTGTCGGAGAACGGCCGCACCTCTTGCCGGTACATGACAAACAAGCCGAGAGGTCTATCTTCAGCCCGCAACGGCATTAAAAGGATCGTACGAATATTATTGATCTTAAGCTGCTCGTAGATGTCAGGTGCCGCCTTGTACCCCTCCTCTTCAAGAGCGTCTATGAATTGAAGGAACTTCTCGCCAGCAAGAACCCGCCCAATCGGTTCGTGCGGGCTCGGCCGCCTCGGACCCAGGCGTTGAAACCACGCGGCCATATGCGCCTCACCCCGGCTGACGAAGGGGCGAAGCAGCTCGCCGTCGTAGGTCCAAAGATGCCCATACGCGGCACCGCATAGCCGCGTCGCCTTTTCGAGCATCGCGTCGAACACGGGCGCGAGGTCGCCGGGCGAGGCATTGATGACGCAGAGCACTTCGGCGGTGGCGGTCTGCTGCTCCAAGGCCTCGCGCGTCTCGGTGATCAGGCGCGCGTTTTCCATCGCGATCACCGCCTGCGCCGCGAAATTCTCCAGCAGTGCGATCTGCTTGTCGTTGAACGGCCGCGGTTCGAATCGGTAGACGGTGATCGTACCGAGCAGCTTAGCCTCTTTGCGCAAGGCTACGGATAGCAGGGTCCGACCGCCGCCGATATCGACAAACCGGCGCGCGCTTTCGTGTCCGGAGCGGTACGCGTCGCTATCCTTCACGTCGGCGAACTGGACGGTGTTTTCGCCGTCCACCTGGAGAGGCCAAGTCAAGCCCCATTCCGGCCGCATAGGATCTCGGCCGAGCTGCTCCGTGGCGAACCCGGCGAGACCATGCGCCGCGACAAAGCGGAAGAATTCGCCGTCGTAAATCGCCAGTTGGCCACAGGCCGCCTCGCAGACGCGCGTCGCCTTTTCCAGGATCGCGTCGAATACCGGCGCGAGTTCGCCGGGCGAGGAATTGATGACGCCGAGCACCTCGGCGGTCGCGGTCTGCTGCTCCAACGCTTCGCGCGTCTCGGTGATGAGTCGCGCGTTCTCCATTGCGATCACCGCCTGCGCCGCGAAATTCTGTAAGAGGGCGATCTCCTTGTCGGTGAACGGCCGCACCTCGACCCGGTGGGCCGTGATGTAGCCGAGCAGGCTCGCCTCCTTGCGCAGCGCAACGATAAGGATGGTGCGGACGCCGGCGACTTCTGCGGCAGCCCGCCCGACCCGGTCGTCAGCGGCGTAGGTCAATGCCGCCATGTCCGGGATCTGGATCACGTTCTCGCCGCGAAGCAGCCGCTGCGCGACGTCGACCCCGGGGCGGAACGGCTGTCGCAGCAACTCGGCGAACGCCTCCGGCACATCGTGCATCGCGACGGCGCGGAAATGCTGACCGTCATAGATCGTCAGGTGGCCATGCGCCGCGCCACACAGCGAGTGGGCCTTTTCGAGGATCGCGTCGAATACCGGGGCGAGGTCGCCGGGCGAGGAATTGATGACTCCCAAGACCTCGGCGGTGGCGGTCTGCTGTTCGAGCGCTTCCGACAGCTCGGCGGTGCGGTCCTTCACCCGCTGTTCGAGGTCAGCGTAGGATTTCTGCAGGTCGCCGGCCATGCGGTTGAATTGGCCGGCGAGCGCTTCCAGCTCGTCGCCGGTGTGGATGTCGATACGGCGGTCGAGCTCGCCCATGCCGATGCGCTCGGCGCCCGCCGCGATGGCGCGGATCGGGCCGGTCATGCGGCGCGCCAGGAGGAGCGCCACCAGCGCCGCCGCGATGAGGCCGGCGGCCAAGAGGCCGGCGGTGCGCCAGGCGGCGCCGTAGAGCGGCGCGAAGGCCTCCTTGAGCGGCACCTCGACAAACACCAGCCAGCCCGGCGGATCGATCGCGGCGTGCGCCGTCAGGACAGCGCGCCCAGCGAGGTTTTTCGCCACCCTGACGGCGTCGCCGGCGTCATCAGCGTCATGCCCCCCGGCGGGCTCGCGCAAGGCCGCCGCCACCTGCGGCAGCGCCGAGAGGTCGGTGTCGCGCAACACGAGGCTGATGTCGGGATACGCCACCAGCCGGCCACGCCCGTCGACGACGTAAGCATAGCCGTTTTGGCCGATCTTCATCGCGGTGATGACGTCCCAGATCAGCTTCAGGTTGATCTCGGCCACCGTGACGCCGGCATCCTTGCCGTCGCGGGCGATCGCCAGCGTCATGTACGGCTCGGATTGCTTGCGGAAATAGACCGGGCTGAACCACCGCCGATGCGCCTTGGCCTCGATAAAGGCAGGGCTTTGCGAAAAATCGGCGCCGCTGCCGACCGAGTCCATCGACAGCCGCGACACCTTGAGCTGCTCCTTGCCCTGCGCATCGAGCTGCGACAGCTCGGTGATCGCCGGCACCTGGCGCAAAAGGCGGACATAATCCTGGCGGCGCTGGTCGATCGGGGCGGCCGCCCATTGCGCATGCGTCGTCCAGCCGATCTGGCGCTCGATCTCGCCGATGAAATCCTCGATCCGCCCGGCCGCCGCCTGCGCCTTCTCCTGCTGCACATGGATGAGCGCGGCCTTGTTTTCCTGGTAGGAGAACCAGAAATCGAAGGCGCTGGTGATCAGCAGCGTGGCGCCGACCAGGGCGATGAACAGGAGCGCGTATTTGCGGAAAAGCCGGCCGCGCCGCGGCGCCGGCGATGACGGGGCGCCGGCAGCGGCCACGTTCCACGCCGGCGCGTCGATCGATGTCCCCTCGGCGCCGCTCATGATGCTGCCGCCGGCGCTCTCCCTGCCGTAGAAGCGGCAATTGTACAGCGCCAGGAGAGCGCCGTCTGCGGGCTTGTTCGGCCGCTCTCCCGGCGGCGACGGCAGCGCGAATTGACAAGGTGGCCTCTGGTAGCCACTTTGCCTCCATGAAGAGCGTCGGCTTGAAGACCCTGAAGAACAAACTCAGCGAGTACGTCCGCGCCGCCGCTGACGGCGAGACGATCGTCATTACCGATCGCGGCCGCCCGGTCGCCGAGCTCGTCCCGCCGCGACCGACATCCGAGTCGGTAATCGAGCGGGGTATCCGCGAGGGCTGGATCAGGCCCGCCGTGCGCGGCCCG
>JBLMXS010000060.1:0-8399 GCA_050257895.1 Thiohalocapsa sp. | reverse complement strand
AAGACGGTGCCGTGGTCCTCCATTTCCTCGGCGTTCCAGCCAACGCCGATGCCAAACAGGAAGCGGCCGGCGGACACCTGGTCAATCGAGGCGACGAGCTTTGCCGTCTGGATCGTGTCGCGCTGGTTCACCAGGCAGACGCCGGTGCCGACATTCAGCTTCGTCGTGGCTGCCGCAGCAGCGGTCAGCGTCACGAACGGGTCCATCGCGTCGTAATACTGCTTCGGCAGGTCGCCGCCGCCGGGGAACGGCGTCTTGCGCGACAGAGGGATGTGCGAGTGCTCGGGGTTCCACAGCGATTCGAACCCGCGCTCCTCCAACCCCCGCGCCAGATCGGCGGCGGAGATCGAGTAGTCGGTCATGAACATCGAGGCGCCGAAATCCATCGGTTCTCTCCTTCTTCCGGCGTCGTTCCCGCGCAAGCGGGGATGACGGTGTGACTTAAGCCGGCAGTTTGTCGCCGTCCGGCGGGGCCGGGACGTCGAAGGCGTTGACGATGCCCGACAGCATTCCGAAATAGCCGGCCGCCGCCGTCAGCTCGACGAGCCACGGCGTGCCGTGGCGCTTCTGCAAGCGGTCGAACAAGTCGTGGTCGACGCGGTTGTTGCGCACCAGCTGGCGGGTATAGTTGACGATGTCGCGCTCGTCCTCGCCAAGCGAGGAGGGATCACCCTTGGCGCGCAGGATGTCGATCGTCGCCTCTGGCACGCCGGCCCGCCGCGCCGCCCCGACCTGCGCCGCCCCACACGTAAGCCGCCTCGCGCTCGCGGACCGACGCGAGGATCGCATGCGACAGGAGGCGCGGCTCGACCAGCGTCTCGTTGCGGTTGAACTTGACAAATTGCAGCATCCGGTCAGCCAGCTTCGGGCTGTGCAACAGCATGCTGAACGGCCCGCGGATCTGCCCAAACACGCCGAGCACGTCGTCGACAACATTGTGATGCTGGGCCGGAACGTCTTCCTTGCCGGTGATCGGTGCTACGCGCGGCATTTTTTCCTCCATCTCTTTATGGCCGGGCTTGACCCGGCCATCGAGATCCGCGGGTCAAGCCCGCGGATGACAACGCAATACATCTCCGTGCAGCCGGCTACAGCCCCTGATACGGCTTGCCCCAGGTGTCCTGGTAGACGACCTCCTGCAGCGGGCCGCGGCCCAAGGGCCCGAAGCGGCCCATCGGCCAGCCGATCGGCAGGATTGCGTAGGAATGCGCGCCGGGCGGCAGGCCGAAGATCGCGTCGACCTCCTTGCCGTAGCCGGTGTGGCGCGTCGTCAGCGTTGTGCCGAGGCCGAGGGCGCGGCACGCAAGGCACATGTTCTGCACCGCGCCGTAGATCGAGGCGCCGGCGGTGCGGCCGGGGTTCTCGCCGTCTTCGAGGCAGGCGACGATCCAAACCGGCGCCTCGTGATAGTGATCGGTCAGGTATTTGACCGCCGCGTTCTGGCGGCGGTAGCGATCGGGGTCGGAGCCCGGCGGCGGAGCGCTCGAGGCGTAGCGCGGCCCGACCTGCTCGTCATAGAGCCGGCTGTAATATTCCTGCACCTTCTTCTTGATCACCGGGTCTTTCACCACCAGAAAGCGCCAGCGCTGCGTGTTGCCGCCCGAGGGCGCCCATTGCCCGGCCTGCAGGATCTTGTTGATCAGCTCGTCGGGCACCGGGTCGGGCTTGAGGCGGCGCATCGCCCGCATGGTGCTCATGACTTCGAAGATGTCCGGCATGACGTCCTCCTGGTGCGTTTGGGCTGGCGTTGCGAGCGCCTTGGGATGGCGTTTGCCGGACTGTAATGCACCGGGCGCCGTCATGGCGAGCGATGCGACACAAGCGCGACAGGAGATGCTGCCATGCGGATGAAGCTCGTTGCCACAGCAGCTGCCGTCGCGGCCGCCCTCCTAGCGATGGCGCGCGCCGAGGCGCAGGCGGTCGGCGGCAGTTACGCGGTCAGCGGCACCAATTTCGACGGCTCGCCCTATACCGGCAGTGCCGTCATCACCCCCAGTGGACCGGCAGCACACAATGCCGCCTGCCGCATCGAATGGCGCACCGGCGGCACCCAGTCCTCCGGCTTCTGCATGATCAGCGGCGATTCGCTGGCCGCGGCCTACCGCCTCGGCAACTCGGTGGGGCTGGTGCTCTACCAGCTGCAGCCGGACGGCTCGCTCAACGGGGTGCGGACGCTCGCCGACAAGCCCGGGCAGGGCACCGAGAGGCTGGCGCCGGTGCAGTGACGCACCGAGGCAATTGCTGGGGAGATTGTTGCGCGCTGCGCGAGCCTGAGAATTGACATTTTGCCGCACCGGCTTCAATTCTCTGCCGCAAAAGCAACTACTGGGCGGACGCTCATGGCCTTCTTCATCAGCTTGCTGATTGGCGGCGCGGCGGGGTGGATTGCCGCCATGTTCATGACGGATTCCGGGTACGGGCTGTTGGCCGACATTGCGATCGGGGTCATCGGCGGATTGATCGGCGGCTGGGTATTCGCCGTCATCGGCATCACCGCCGGCGACGTGCTCGGATCGCTGCTCACCGCGATCGTCGGTGCGATCGTCCTTTTGGCCGCGTCCCAGGCTGCCAAACGCGCCGGGCTATTCGCAACCTGATCGGCGCGGCCGACCAGCAGACGTCGCCGCGGTGAGACAGTCCGTCGCGGCCCCGGCGCTAATGCATCATCAAGAGGGCGAGCGGCATCGTCGCCAGCGCCCCGCGGCTGGCGCCTCCGAACAGCTGCTCGCGCCACGGCGGCTGGCCGTACGCTCCCATCACCAGCAGATCGGCGCCGGCCGTCTCGGCGGCCGCCAATAACGCCCGCCCAAGGCCGCGGCCGGAAACGGCGGCGATCGTGCGGCGGTCGGCCGTGACGCCGTGCCAGGCGAGATAGGCGGCGGCCTCGCTGCTGGCGGCGGCATCGCCGTCGCCTGCGGTGATCAGCACGACGCTCCCGGCCCGCCGCAGAAACGGCAGCGCCGCCGTCAGCGCATGCACGGCCTGCAATGATCCGTTCCAGGCGATGGCGATGCTATGGCCGAGGTCCGCCGCCGGTTCGGGCGGCGCCAGCAGCACCGGCCGGCCGCAGCGCAGCAAGGTCTCTTCGACCGTATCGGTGTGCGGCTCGTGGCCGACCCGGTCGGAACGGCCGAGCACCACCAGGTCGAAAAAGCGGCCGCGTTCGGCGACTGCCTTCGCCGGATTGCCGGTCGTCTCGCGCCACACGGCGGAGACGTCGGGGACGGCGGCCTGCGCTTGGCCCGCTTGCGCAATGCCGTGCCGCCCCAGGATCTTGCCGAACAGGGCCCGCGTTTCGGCGGCCTTGGCGCTGGCCTCCTCGCTCAGGCTGCTGACGAGCGCTGTCGCGGCCGGGCTGCCGATGCCCTCGCCGGCGGCGGCGTTCAGCGTCGCCTGGTCGGGCAGCACGTGCAGCGCTTCGAGATGCGCCTCGAAGCGGCGCGCCAGATGGCAGGCCTGCTCGATCGCGCCGGCGGTCGCGATGCCGCCGCTGGCGGCGACAAGGATCGTTCGAATGCGGGCGGGCATAGTTTTTAATGCGCCAGCAGGACGGGCAGCGTCATGCTGTCGAGGACCGTTCGCGTCGCGCCGCCGAGCACCAGCTCGCGCACCCGCGAATGGCCGTAAGCTCCCATCACCAGCAGATCGGCGCCGAGATCGCTGGCCCGCGACAGAAGCACGTCGGCGATGCCGACGCCCGCCGACACGGTCTCTTCGACGACGGCCTTGACACCGTGGCGCGCCAAATGGAGCCCGATATCGGCACCGGGCACATCGCCATGCCGGCGCCAATCCGCATGCGGATCGACCGACAGCACCGTCACCGACTCGGCCTGCGCCAGCAACGGCAGCGCGTCGTTGACCGCGCGCGTCGCCTCACGGCTGGCATCCCAGGCGACGAGAACATGCCGCGCGATCTGCGGCCAGCCTCCGGTATAGGGCAGCACGAGGACCGGCCGCCCGACCGCCAGCGCCACCTCTTCCGGCAACGGCCGAAAGAACGCCCACTGCGCGTCGTCGGGGTCGCACTGCCCGAGCACGATGAGGTCGACGTAGCGGCCGTGCAGCGCCGCGCTCTGCGACGGATAGCCGGTCGCCGTGCGCCACTCGGCGCTGACGCCCTGGCGCTGCACGATCTCCTCGAACAGCGCCTGCGCCAGCTCGCTTTCCGCCTGCATGCGCTCGGCGAATTCGCGGTACAGCGGCGCCAGCAGCCGCCGGCCGAAAACATCGAAATAGTCGCGCCGGCGCGGCATCTCGGCCGCCGGCATCGTGTGCAACGCGATGAGGTGCGCCTCGCAGCGAGCCGCCAGCGCCGTCGCCAGCTCGACCCGGACGCGGCAGGCGGGGGTGTCGTCGACCGCCACCAGAATGTCCTTCAGCGCCATCCACCGTCTCCATGCCGCGATTGCCGTTCGGCCGATGATGGCGCCGCGCGTCCCCGCCGCCTTGATGCAGGTCAACGATGCCGGTCGATGATGCCGGTGCAGGTCGATAGCGGGGTTGCGTCAGATCAACGACGCGGCACCGACTGCGGCGCACAAGTGTTGGTCATATGCAGAACCGGAAAGGCCCCACCATGCTCGCAACCCCCCTCGAACAGCTGGCATTCATCATTGCCAAGGCGCGCGAGTTCGACGCCGAAACGACGCCGGTCGACCCCGACGACGGGTCGAACCCGACCGACGACAGGGATGTCGCGATCCTCGAGGATACCCCGGACAACCCGACCGGCGAGGAATTGGCCGACGCGATCGACCAGCTCAACGACGACCAGAAGGCCGAGCTGTTGGCGCTGATGTGGGTCGGCCGCGGCGATTTCGACGTCGCGGAATGGCCAAGCGCGATCGCCCAGGCGCAGGAGACGCGCGACGACCACATCACCGACTATCTGCTCGGGACGCCGCTGCTCGGCGACTACCTCGAAGAGGCGCTGGCGGCGCGCGGCTACTCGATCGAGGAGTTCGAGAAGAACCGCCTGTGATCGCGCCTGGGCACCGAGCCACCGCCCGGGCGTAGGTAGTTATCCTTAGGGCTGTCCCGTAAGGAGCATTCCGAATTTCGCCGGCCGGCGCTCCGGCTCACTCTCCGCCCCACGACGAGGCGGTGCCAAGAGCGGGAGCGAGAGATGTACGTGCAATTCACCGGCAGTGTTTACGGCGATGCGCTCGACCGGCCCGGGTCGGCCCAGGGGACGGTCCAGGGCGCGGCGATCGGCGCGGTCGCCTCCGGCCAGCTCGACGCCTTGCTGGCGTTCGAGCGGATCGGGGCGCGCCGCAGCTACGAGCGCAACGCCGAGATCTTCGCCGAGGGTGACGCCGGCGATTGCTGGTTCAAGGTGATCTCCGGCACGGTGCGGCTGTGCAAGCTCTTGGCCGACGGCCGCCGCCATATCGCCGAATTCTATTTCGGCGGCGACTGTTTCGGCCTCGAAAACACGCCGGAGCGGCTGTTCTCGGCGGAAGCGGTGACCGACGTCATCGTCATGCGCTATCCGCGCCGCGCCACCGAGCGGCTGATCGACGAGACCCCGGCGCTGGCGCGCAGCCTGCGCGACATGACCCTGCATGACCTCGCGAACGCGCAGATCCGCATGCTGATGCTGGGGCGAATGAGCGCCCCGGAGCGGGTTGCGACGTTTCTGCTCGACATGTTCGACCGCCGCGACGCGACGCGCGCCCTCGATCTGCCGATGTCGCGCAACGACATCGCCGACTATCTCGGACTGACGATCGAAACGGTGTGCCGCGTGATGTCGGCGTTCAAGCGAGACGGCGCGATAGACATCCCGAGCCCGCATCGCATCGAATTGCGCGACCGTCCCGCCCTCGCCGCCATCGGCGAGGCGTGAGGCCGCTCGGCGATACAGTATGCGAGAGCATACCTCGTCATCCCCGGGTTTGCCCGGGGATCCCACGCGCCGCTTCCCGTGGATGGCCGGGTCAAGCCCGGCCATGACGAATTAAGGAGGCGCGTTCATCAATCCGGCCCGGTCAGTGCGACATCAGGACCGGGATCGTCATATGGTCGAGCAGCTCGCGGCTGACGCCGCCGAGGAGCGCCTCGCGGAACTGCGAGTGGTGGTAGGCGCCGGCGACGATCAGGTCGGCGCCGAGATCGCCGGCGCGCGACAGCAGGAGGTCGGCGGTCGGGACATCGCTGCCGACCACGCCCTCCGGCCGCGCCGTGACCCCATGCCGCTGCAGATGGCTGACGAGAAGCTCGAGCGAGGGCTGCGCGTCGGCGAGGGCGTCCTCGCTCGCCCGCACGCTCATCACGGTCACGGCCTCGGCCTTCTCGATCAGCGGCAGCGCGTCGTGCAGCGCCCGCGCCGCCTCGCGGCTGCCGTCCCACGCCACCAGCACGCTGCGTCCTGACGCCGCCGCAAAGTCGCCGGCAAAGGGCACCACCAGCACCGGCCGACCGCAGCCGACGATCACGTCTTCCGGGCGCAGCCCGCTCGGCAGCCGGTAGTCCGGCGAGGACTGGCCGTAGATGACGAGATCGGCGGCGCGCAGCACCGCCAGCAAATCCTCGCCTTCGCCGGAGGCGAAGATGTGCCAGTCGCCCTCGATATTGTGCGGCCGCACCTCCTCGCGAAAGCGCGCCTCGATGATGTCCGCGAGTTCCGGGCCCCGCGTCACGTCGGAGCCCAGCCCGGGCGCGACGCCCGGCGCCGGCGTGCCGACGACGAGGCCGGCCTGCGGCATCCAGGCAACACCGGTCGGCGGCGTCACCGGCCGTCCGTAAGGCGGCGCACCGGAGATCACCTCGGGCAGCAGGTAAGCGGCCGAGAGGTGCGCGTTGCAACGACGCCCGAGCGCTGCCGCCAGGCGCAAGCGGCCCTCGCCGGCGTCGGTCGGATCGAGGCAGACGACGATATCGCGGAAGTCCATGGCGCGCGTCCCGACAGGTGCGGTGTTGGCAGCACAACACTTTGGGTCAGGTGGCGTTCCCATCCCACTGCAGGCTCTGCTATAGGTCCCCCACCGACGATCACTCCAACGACAACGCCAGGATGGGATGCCATGAAGCGCTATCGCCAACTCGCCGCCGCGATAGTCGCCGTCGCCCTGTTGGGGCTGGCGGCGGCGGCAACGGCGGCGGAGCCGATGAAAATCCGGGTCGGGTGGGTTGTCACCCCGGGCCATCTGGCGCCGCTGATCGAGGCGCTAGGCAAGCGCCATCCCGAAGTCTTCAAGCATCTCGGCAAGAGCTACGTCATGGAGGCGGTGCATTTCCGCGGCACCACGCCGGAGATCCAGGCGCAGGCCATCAACGAGCTCGACGTGGCTTCGATGTCGAACGCGGCGGTGGCGCTGGCGATCACCAACGCGCATCTCGACGAGCGGATCGTCGCCGATGTCGTCGCCGACGGCATGGAGGGCTATTTCAGCGAGAATTTCGTCGTCGCGGCGGACGGCCCGATCAAGAAGATCGAGGACGTCAAGGGCCACCGGGTCGCGACCAACGCGATCGGCTCGGCGAGCGACGCCGCGATGCGCACGATGCTGCACCGCCACGGCGTCAAGGACAGCGACTTCACGACGGTCGAGGCCAATTTCGCCAACATGCCGTCAATGCTGGAGAGCGGCAAGGTCGACATGATCGGAGTATTGCCGCAATTCGCGCATGGCATCATCGGCAACCCCAAATACAAAGTGCTGTTCACCGGGAAGGATGCCGTCGGGCCGACCCAGGCCGTGGTCTGGGTGATCCGTTCCGAGGTCATCAAGGCGCACCGGCCGGTCTTTGTCGACTTCATGGAAGACCATATCCGCGCCCGGCGCTGGCTGCTCGACCCGAAGAACCGCCAGGAGGCGCTCGCCATCACCTCTGAGGTCACCAAGCTGCCGCTCGACAAGCTCCAGTTTGCCTTCACGAAGGACGATTTCTACCGCTCCCCCGACGCCCGGCCGGAGCTGAAATCGGTGCAGCAGGAGATCGACGAGGCGGTGAAGCTCGGCGTCTTGCCGAAGCGGATCGAAATCCAGCCGCACTACGTCGACCTGTCGCTGATCGAAGAGGCAAAAAAGCGGATCGACAGCAAATGACGGCCGCGCTCGTCTCCCATTCCGCATTCCCGGCGAAAGCCGGGATCAATCCTGCAACCGCCTCGGAAGCGGCCAAATGGATCCCGGCTTTCGCCGGGAATGCGATCTTTTTTGGCGCAAGGTGATCCGGTGAACGGGGCGGCGCATATCGTCATCGATCGGGTCAGCCATGAATACCGGCCGCCGCGTGGGCGGCCGGTGCTGGCGCTCGACGAGGTGTCGCTGGCGGTCCGCGAGCGCGAGTTCGTGGCGTTGCTCGGCCCCAGCGGCTGCGGCAAGAGCACCTTGCTCTATCTCGTCGGCGGCTTTCTGCCGGTCGAGCGCGGCGCCATCGTCGTCGCCGAC
>JBLMXS010000059.1:0-11334 GCA_050257895.1 Thiohalocapsa sp. | reverse complement strand
CACCGCCCGTCGAACGCTCTCCCTCTCCCCGCCCGCGGGGAGAGGGCGGGGGTGAGGGGGATCACGTTTCGTCGCTCGTGGTGGCGGCCGCTTGTCTTGCCGCGGGGCGTGTATAGGTTCTTCGCATGATCGACAGCTTGCGCCTGTCCCTGCCGGAATTCGCCGCCGGCAGCGTCTGGCTGGTCGGCGCCGGGCCCGGCGATCCCGGGCTGTTGACGGCGCTGGCGCTGCATGCGCTGGGCCAGGCCGATGTCGTTGTCTACGACGCGCTGGTCGACCGCCGCGTGCTGGCGCTGGTACGCGCCGAGGCGGCGCTCGAATATGCCGGCAAGCGCGGTGGCCGGCCGTCGCCGAGCCAGCCCGACATCTCGGCCCGGCTGGTGCGGCTGGCGCAGGACGGCCATCGCGTGCTGCGCCTCAAGGGCGGCGATCCGTGCATTTTCGGGCGCGGCGGCGAGGAGGCGCTGGCGTTGGCGACTGCCGGGGTGCCGTTCCGCATCGTGCCCGGCATCACCGCCGGCATCGGCGGCCTCGCCTATGCCGGCATCCCGGTGACTCACCGCGACATCGCCTCCGCCGTTACCTTCGTCACCGGCCACGAGCGGGGCGGCGGCGTGCCCGACACGCTCGACTGGACGGCGATCGCGCGCGGCTCGCCGGTCATCGTGCTGTACATGGCGCTGAACCATCTCGACCGCATCGCCGCACGGCTGATCGCGGCCGGCCGCGCCGCCGAGGAGCCGGTCGCGATCGTCAGCCGTGCGACGACTGAAGACCAGCGCGTCGTCGTGACGAATCTGGCGGCGGCCGCTGCGGCAGCTGCCACCGCGCGGGTCGAGGCGCCGACGATCATCGCGGTCGGCGAAGTCGTCCGCCTGCGCGAGGCGCTTGCCTGGCTCGGGGCCGACGGCAGTGTTACGGGCCGGACGGCGGGGTGAGGGCGAGGTTGGCGTGTTGGCCGGCGCGGCCGGCGGCGATGGCGATCGCCGCCACAGCCCAGCCCTCGCCCTGCCTTATCAGCAGCGGCCCGCCGCTGGTGCCGTATGTTCCCGCGCAGTCGTGGCGCAGCCAGGCGCCGCCGGCCGGCAAGCGCGTGACCTGCAGCACATGGCAATCGCGATCGACCATCAGCAGCTGCGCCCGGTCCTGGTTATAGCCGGCAAACGCCAGCGCCGTCCCCGGCCTGGGCTTCTGCGTCGCCGGTGGCAATGGCGTCGCCGGCACCGCCGCGTCGAGCGTGAGCCGCGCCCAGTCCGCCGCCTGCGGCATCGGCTTGCGGCCGTCGAAGCCGGCGCCGATCTCGACCTGTGCGACCAGCCGGTGCCAGCGGTACTCGCCGCGGCGGTAGCCGAACAGGACGTGCAGCGAAAGCGGCTGCAGCATCGCCCGTGTGCGCGGATTGTAGAGGCAATGCGCCGCCGTCAGCACGAGGGCGGGGGCGATCAGGACACCGCTGCAGCGCCGGCCGATGTTGCTCTGCACCTTGGCGACGGCATCCCACGGCGGCGCATCCGGATCGACCGGAATGCGCCGATCGGCAGCCTTTGCCGGCGGGTACGCAATCGCCGCCGCCAGCAGCAGCGCCGCGGCGACAGGGCGGATCAATGCGTCGTCTGGAACAGGTGCTCGGCGACGAAGCGGTCGAGGCAGGTCAGCCAGTAGTCGCGGATCGCGTCTCGCTCGAGGAACGGGTCGTGCTTCGACTCCGGCAGCTCCACCAGCGTGCAGTTCGGCAGATGGCGGGCCGCCTTGCGCTGCGCCTTTTTCGACACGACGACCTCGCGGCCCGGCCGGCCGAGCAAAATCGGCGTATGGATCGCGGCGAGAAACTCCGGCTTGGCGATGCGCGCGACCAGCGCCAGCGCGGTGTCGACCCAGCCGTAGGTCGCCTCGTCGAGCCGCAGCGACGGCTCGGCCGAGAACCAGGCGTGCCGCAGCCGGCAGCGCACCGGGTCTGCGGTCGCGCGGCTGCGCTCGGGGGACGGCACCCGCTCGGGGCGCCATTTGCCGGCGCCGGGGATGAAGCAGACGCCGAGCCCGGCGGCGCGCGCCGTCCCGGTGATCACCCGAAACAGGCTCGGCGGCACCCGCCCAGTGCGCAAGCCCACCATCGGGGACGACAGCACCGCCGCCGTGAAGAGGTCCGGATGCCGCCGCAGGCAGAGGAGCGCGATGGCGCCGCCCATAGAATGCGCCACCAGGAGGCTCGGCCGCCGCCCGGAGAGCTTGGCGGCGGCAAAGGCGGCGAGATCGGCGGCGTCGCGGTCGAACTTGCGGGCCCGCGGCCGCGTCGGCAAGTGGCGCGGCCGCACCGAACCGCCCTGGCCGCGCCAATCGAGGCACCACACGGCGATGCCGCGCTCGGCCAGGTCGCGGACGGTCTCGAACTGCTTTTCGATGAATTCACCGAAGCCGCCGACCATAATGCACTCGGCCTGCGGGTGGGGGACCGGCAGGTGGCCCCAGCGCAAGACGGCGCCGTCGGCGGCGACAAAGCTGCCCCAGAGGAAGCCCGGCGGCGGCAGAAACCGCTCGGGCAACACCGGATGCCGGAGCGCCGGCACCGGCCGTGGATCTAGCAACGGGCCGTGAGGCAACCGGCTCTCCTTCGGTTGATAAGGTTCGACGCGGTGCGGCTGCATTATCACCGAAAGTAGGCGCGGATTGGACCGCCTCCAGCGGCAAATCGCCGCTTGCCGCCGCAAGCCAGCCTTTACGCGCTGCAGGTGCTACCGGCGACGGGCCCGCCCTAACCGTCCAACGGCTCGGCCCCCCGTTGCCGTGCAACGATTCGGCCTGAAGCGGGAAAGGCGGGTGGGGCTTCTTGTGAATTGTAGTCGTCCGGGCTGCCGCCGCGGCGGCAGCCCGAGATTGCGTGATCCGTTACGCCGGGTGGAAGACCAGCGTGCGCAGCTCGATGCTCTCGCGCGGTCGGGCGTCGGCCGGCGTCGTTGGGTCGGTGAACGAGGTGTGCGGCATGAAGCGGGCCGAGATGTCGGTCTTGGTGTCGGCGATCTTCAACAGCAGCGCCTCGTCGCGCCGCATCTCCGGTGCGTAAAACCAGCGATGCGCCGGGTTGAACTTCACCGAGTAGGTCTCGCCGACCCGGTCGCGATAGACGAGGTCGGACGGCACCAGGTCATCGGCGGCGACGGTGCGTGAGTCGCACACCGCCAGCGGCGCGTCGCGCAGCGGCTCGTCGAGGATCGGCCGCCACAGATTGATCACCTGGACGCGCCCCTGCAGCAGCTCCTCGGCCTCCTCGCCCAACAGGTCGCGCACCCGCTGCGGCCCCGAGCGGTCGGTGTGGTCGACATGCACCCGCGTCGCCGGCTGGCGCGGCCCGCCGCGCGAGCGGTCCTGCAGGCCCGGCACGCGGCGGCGCTGCAGATGGTCGAAGATGAAGACGCGGCTGGCGCCGGTGTGCGCTTTAAGGAACGCCTCGGCCTCGGGGTAGTAGATCCGGCGAACCTCCTCGTCGTCCCAGAAGTCGCCCACCGCGCTCTTCTGCTCGACCAGCGCAAACCCCTGCACGTCGAGCCCGAGTTCGTGCTGCACCGGCCGCAGATCGTGGATCGCCATGCGGTGCGGCTCGTACGGCATGACCGATGGCGGGTCGCTGGGCCCCGGCTCGTAGGCGTAGTAGCGCGGCCGCTCGGCGGTCCGCCCGAGATAGTTCAGCTCGGCCTCGACATGAGGTAGGCGATCGATATCGCTCATCTTGCTCTCCTTCGATTTGGCTATTCGGAGAATGCGGGCTCAGTACGGCGCGTAGCGGAAGAACTCCGGCGGCAGGTCGCGGTACGGCAATGTTATGCGCTCGGCTGCCCGGTAGGCCAGCGCCGATAGCCGCCGCCGCAGGCGACGCCACCCGCGGTCCGCCGCGAGCGCCGCCGCCGCCGGTGTTGCGCCGGTTGCGCCGATGGTGAATGCGTTCATCATTCCCTCCAGAACGGTTTGTTGCTGAGGAATTCGGCGTCGCTGTGGGTCAACCCGATGTCGCGCAGCGTGCGCTCGTCGAGGCTCGCGAGTTCCGCCCGCTGGCGCGACCGGCGGCGCCCACTCGGCGAGCTTGCCCAGCGCCCAATGCGTCGCGTCGCCGAGTGCGTCGAGCCCGGCATGCCGCCGCTGAAGCGCCTGGCTAGCCACGCCGGATCGCAATTGGCCAAGTCGCAGATGGATTGCAGACATTTTAGCTCTCCTAAACCTCACGCCAGCGGCCGTTCCGCCGGTGGAGCAGGCTTGCCCACAGATGCTAGCTATCGCATGCTGCGGCAAACGAGACTTTCTCAGCCTATTGTTTAGGAAAATTCATCTTGGCTGCGACCCATCTGCCGCCGCTGAGTGCGCTGCGGGCCTTTGAGGCGGCGGCCCGGCTGCGGAGCTTCAGCAAGGCGGCCGACGAACTCAGCGTGACGCCGGCGGCGATCAGCCACCAGATCCACGCGCTCGAAGCCGATCTCGGGGTCCGCCTGTTTCACCGCGGCGCGCGCCAGGTCGAGCTGACGGCCTCGGCGCGGCTCTTGCTTCCGGGCCTGTCGGAGGCGTTCGTCGGCATCCAGACGGCGGTGCGGCGGCTGCGGGCGCACAACGACACCGGCACGCTGACCGTCACCGCCTCGCCGTCGATCGCCGCCAAATGGCTGGTGCTGCGCTTGCATCGCTTCCAGGCGCAATCGCCGGAGATCGACGTGCGCATCTCGACCTCGGACGATGTCGTCGACCTGACGCGCGGCGAGTTCGACCTGGCGATCCGCTATGGCGGCGGGCGCTATCCCGGCCTCGATGTCGAGCTCCTGCTGCAGAACGAAGTGTTCCCGGCCTGCAGCCCGCATCTCTTGGAGAGCGGCCCGCCGCTGCGCACGCCGCAGGATCTGCTGCACCACCAGCTGATCCACGACCAGGCGGCCGATCGCGACGCGCTGGCGCCGACCTGGGCCATGTGGCTGAAGGCGGCCGGCGTCCGCGGCACTCCGGCCTCGCCGGGGCTGACGTTCAACTATGGCTACTTTGCGCTGGAGGCGGCGCTCGCCGGACACGGGGTCGTCCTCGCCTATAGCGCGATCGCCGCCGGCGATCTGGCCGCTGGCCGGCTGGTGCGCCTCTTCTCGCTGTCGCTGCCCGATCTCTTCGCCTATTACATCGTCACCGCGCCGGGCGCGCTGGAGCGGCCGAAGGTCAGGGCCTTCCGCGACTGGCTGCGCCAGGAAGCCGACGCGATGCCGAGCTGATCGAACGCCACAGAGAGGAGATCGGAATGCCCGTAGCAGTGCGCAATGTCGCTCGCGAGAAGCTCGAACAGGGCGAGCTGTCGCTCGGGGTCGGTATCCGGATGACGCGCAGCGTCGAGATCGCCAAGGCGATGGCGGTGGCCGGCTTCGACTGGCTGTTTCTCGACATGGAGCACGGCGTCATGTCATTGGAAGCCTGTGCCCAGATCGCGACGGCGGCGCTCGACGCCGGGATCGCGCCGATCGCGCGGGTGCCGAACGGCGAGTACGCGATGGCGACGCGCGCCCTCGACAACGGCGTGCTCGGCATTGTCGTGCCGCATGTCGATACCGCAGCCGAGGCGCAGGAGGTCGTCAGCAAGCTGAAATACCCGCCGATCGGGCACCGCTCGATGGGCGGCATCGGGCCGCATTACGGGCTGCGGATGGTGAAGAGCGCCGAGGCGGCGGCGGCGCTCAACGCCGCCAATCTCACCGTCGTCATGATCGAGACGCCGACCGCGATCGCCAACGCGGAGGAGATCGCGGCAGTGCCGGGCGTCGACGTCCTGCTGATGGGGACCAACGATCTGTGTGCCGAGATGGGCATTCACGGCCAGTTCGGCCACGACCGTGTCGTCGAGGCCTACCGGTCGCTGATCGCGGCCTGCAGCAAGCACGGCAAATTCGCCGGCATGGGCGGCGTCTACACCGACGATCTGATGCCCCGCTATATCGAGATGGGGACGCGCTTCGTCCTCGCCGGCCAGGACGCGCAGTTCATGATGGCCGCGGCAACCCAGCGCACCGCCTTCATGCGCAAGACCTATCCTGGCCGCGGCTGATCTGCTGGGCGATCAACGGGCGGCGCCGCGAGCGCTATCGGCCCGCCAGCCGGACGTGCCCTCGGGCGTGCTTGCCGGTCGCCGTGGCGATGCGGTGCCGCGACGGGTGGGTATGACGCGCTGCCGCGGCGTGGCGGAGGCCGGCGACCCGCCCCCGTCGGTGCGGACCGTGATACCGCAAGATGCGGGAGCGCGCCTGCACAACTTTGCGCGCCACGACCTTGCGCAATACGGCTTTGCGCGCCGCGACTTTGCGCAGCACCGCGCTGCGCAGGTGCGGCGTCGCGCGAGCGGCAGCGGTGCGAGTGGCGGCATCGGCTGCCGCGGCCGGCGACGGCGCGATCTGCGGCGATCCGGCCAATAGCGGCGCATTGTCGAGGCGGCGTCCGGGCAGCTGCAGCAGCGCCGGTGCGACGGCCCGGCCGCCGGTAAAGACCGTGCGCGGCACGGCGCGCGCAAAGCGCCGGTTCGCGTAGTCTGCATTCACAATAGCGCCGGGGACGGCAGACGAGCGGCCGTCGACGGTATCGCCGGCCGCCGCGGCGTCCGGCGCGGAGGCGGCGTTGATGCGACGGACCATCTCGGGATCGCTGCTGTAAGCCGGCCAATAGGCTTCGCCGGGCGCGAGCGGAAACCAGGCAACGGCGGGGCCGACCGCATCGGGATAGCTGAGCCCGATCCCGGGAGTGCCGAGGAACGCGACGAGCGCCGGAGCAAAAACCGGGGCGACGCCGGGCTTGCCCGGAACCCAGCCCCAGCGCTCCGGCGGCTTCTCGAACGGTGCCAGCCCGTCAGCCTCGCCGATCCGCGCCCAGCGGCCGTAATGGGTCGGGGCAAAGGCCCATGGCATGTCGTCGATCCAGGTCCAGCCCCACGGCTGGATCCAGCGCCAATGGCCGTTGCGGTACGGCGCCCATTCCTCCGCACTCGCCTTGGGAAACCACACCGCGCCGTAGCCAGCGACATTGCGCCAGCTTCCCTGGCCGTCGAGCGCCTCGTAACCGGTCATTTCCGCCGAGACATGGTGCAGCGCCTCCGGCTCGTCCGGTCCGCTCGCCGCCCGCCACCAGGCCGTGAAATCGTCGGCGACGGCATCCTCGCGGCTGACCGAGCTCTCGCCGGGCCGCAGCACGTCGGCGCTGCCGGCGGCAATGGCGGTGTCGAGCCCGCTGCCGACAAACCGGGCGCGCCCGTCATGCACGACGATCCGGGTCGGGGTGTCTTTGTCGCCGGCGACGATGTCGTAGTCGCCGGGGGTGAGCAGCCACACGCCGCCGCGCGGAACGTCGATCTCGATGCTGCGCGCCGGGGCGAGCGTCGACACCCGAACGCCGAGCCGGCCGCGGTGCAGCACGAGCTGCGTGCCGCCTTCGTCGAGCTGGGTGAGCTCGGCTTCGCTGCCGCCGGAAAGGGCAATCGTCTCGGCGCCGATGCGCAGCGCCGCGCGGCCCCGTGCCGGGGTGCGCAGCGCCATCCCGGCCGCCACCGGCTCGTTGACCGCCGAATCGCTCCACTCGCCGCCGCCCTGGCCGCCCTGCCGCAGAGCGAGCCCGCCTTCGACGGCGGCTACCCGGCCGACGCCGGGCAGCGGCCGATCCTCTGCAACCGCCGGCAGAATTGCGCCAAGCAAACACAACAGAAAAAGAGAGATGAAGAGAAGATGATGCCCCCGCATCCAATGACCATAGCAGGCGAACGCCGCGGCGCCAGCCTATCCTTTTGGCGAAGGCAAATTGTCACACGGGAAGACAAAGTCGCCAGACGGCGGTTCAGCGCTCGATGGGGCCGCGAGTGGAGTTGAACAGCGCCTCGTCGCCCAACTCTTCGCGATGCCGCGCCTCCAATTCGCGATAATAGCGGCGCAGCGCGTAGGCCTCGCTGAGATAGCCGAGCACCCGGCGATCGTGCGGGTTGTCGACAACCGCGAGGATCTCGGCCGCCGATGCGATGAACAGGTCGAGAGTCTCGCGCACCGGCTGCCCGGGCGTCAGGAAATGGTCACCGCCGCGGGCGATGTCGGCGGCGGTCACCGGCTCGTCGTGGTCGAGCGCTTCGGCGGCATGGGCCTCGGCGAGGTCGATATAGCCTTCGTAGCCGCCGGCTTCGTTGACGACGAAGAGGCGCGGATGGCCGAGCTGGCGGCCGCTCCCTCTCGCGTCCCCGATCGGGAATTGCCGGCACAGCTCGGTGAGCGGCATGGTCGGCGGCACCGCCACGAAATCCTGCCGCATCAGCCTGGCGACGCGCAGCTCGTGCAGCCAGCCGATGTCGTGCGGGCTGTGCAGCGCGACGCCGCGCAGATGAAAGCGCCAGGTCGCGAACGAATAGCCGAACCAGTGGCGCACGACGAGGGCGGCGGCGACGACCGCGACCGTCACCCCCATCGTCGCCGAGAAATCGGCGGTCGCCTCGAGCACCAGAAAGATCATCGTCATCGGCGCGCCGACGACGCCGGCCGCCACCGAGCCCATGCCGGCGAGCACGAAGATCGCCTCGTCCGGTGGCGCCCACGGCACCAGGCGGTGGACGATCAGCGACGCCGCCGCGCCGAACAGCGCCCCGAGGTAGAGCGAGGAGCTGAACATGCCGCCGCGGAAACCGCTGCCGATCGATACAGCCGATCCCGCCGCCTTGGCGAAGATCAGCCCGATTAACAGCCACAGCTGCCAGCCGGTCGAGCCGGCGGCGACGGTAAGCAGGATGCCGCCATGACCGCTGCCGAGAATCTCCGGGTAGGCCAGCGCCATGCCGCCAAGGATCAGTCCGCCGACCGCCGGGCGCGCCCACACCGGCAGGGCGAGGCGGCGCGCGAATTGTTCGACATAGGTGACACCGACCATCGCGGCGATCGCCAGCCCGCCGGCAGCGACCCCGATAACTGCCAGCAAGAGGTAGTGGCTGGCGACCAGATTTGCGTGCTCATACACGATGAAGATGGGCTGCTGCTCGAACAGGTCTCGCGTCACCAGCACCGCCATCACCGCCGCGACGACGACCGGCACCAGCGTCGCCAGCGTGTAGCTGCCGATGATCAGCTCGAAGGCATAGAACGCGCCGGCCAAGGGGGCGTTGAACGCGGCGGCGATCGCGGCGGCGGCGCCGCAGCCGACGAACACCCGCAAGTCGCCGCGCCGCAGATGCAGCACGCGGCCGACCCGCGAGGCGATACCGGAGCCGAGCTGGGTGAACGCGGCTTCGAGGCCGACCGACGCGCCGACGCCGCCCGAAACGACGGTCATGGCGCACAGCCGCAGGCTGTCCGACAGCGACATCCGGCCGCCGTGCAGGGCGTTTGCCTCGATCGCATCGACGATGTCGCGCGGCCGCCAGCGCCACAGCGCATAGGCAATGAGCCCATAGACGAGCCCGCCGACCGACGGCACCAGCACGATGCGCCAGGCGTCGATCGCGGTGGTGCCGCTCAGATGCGCCTCGACCGGGAGCTGGAACAGGACATGGTGGAATTCGTCGACCAGCCAACGCAGCAGCGCCACGCCAAGCGCGATCAGGCCGCCCAGCACGCCGGCGACGGCGGTCAGGCCCAGTTCGCTGCTGCGGATGTTGTGTCGGGCAAAGAGGCGCAGGCGCGTACGCAGGTGCGGCAGCGCGCCGCGCCGCTCGCCGACGCCGCGTGGAAAGGGGCCCGACAAGGGGCGCGGCTGCGGACGGTCGAGGTCTTCTTCTTGAGTGAGGCTCACCCTGCAATCCCCGGTGCGCAATCCCTGGTGCCGAAACCCCCGCGCGCAAACCTCTACGCAGACCATGTCCAAATAGCGGCGCGGCGCGGCATCCGACGCTGCTGGGCTAGATGGGGGCGGACCCGGGGCTCGCCAGGTCGGCTGGAAAGGTGGTGTGCGACCCGCGCCGCATTGTCGCAGGTTGTGCGATTGCGGCACGTGCGCCTAAAGGTTGAACGACCGAGATGGCGTTATATTCCGGAGAATCATCCCACAATGGTCAGCGCATCGTCGGCATCACGTATTCGGCGCCGGCGCGGATGCCGGTCGGCCAGCGAGAGGTGATTGTCTTCAGCCGCGTGTAGAAGCGAACGCCCTCGCTGCCGTAGACCGCCATGTCACCGAACAATGAGCGCTTCCAGCCGCCGAAGCTGTGGAACGCCATCGGCACCGGGATCGGCACGTTGACGCCGACCATGCCGATCTGGACGCGGCTCGAAAATTCGCGCGCGGCATCGCCGTCGCGCGTGAAGATCGCGACGCCGTTGCCGTATTCGTGGTCGTTGACGAGCTTCAGCGCGCCCTCGAAATCGGGCGAGCGCACCACCGCCAGCACCGGCCCGAAGATCTCCTCCTTGTAGATGCGCATCTCGGGCTTGACCTCGTCGAACAGGCAGCCGCCGAGGAAAAAGCCGTTCTCGTACCCCTGCAATTTGAGGCCGCGCCCGTCGACCACAAGCTTCGCCCCCTCCTCGACCCCGAGATCGACATAGTTGCGCACCCGCTCGTAGTGTTGGCGGGTGACGAGCGGCCCCATCTCGGCTTCGGGATCGGTGCCGGGGCCGATCTTCAAGGCCTGCACCCGCGGCACCAGCTTGTCCATCAGCCGGTCGCCGACACCGCCCACCGCGACCGCCACCGAGACCGCCATGCAGCGCTCGCCAGCCGCGCCGTAAGCGGCGCCCATCAAGGCGTCGGTCGCCTGGTCGAGGTCGGCGTCCGGCATCACCACCATGTGGTTCTTGGCGCCGCCCAGCGCCTGCACGCGCTTTCCGTGCGACGCCGCAGTCGCGTAGATGTACGAGGCGATCGCGGTCGAGCCGACAAAGCTGACGGCGTCGATGCCGGGATGCTCGAGGATCGCGTCGACCGCCTGCTTGTCGCCATTGACGACATTGAACACCCCCGGCGGCACGCCGGCTTCGAGCAGGAGCTCGGCGATGCGGTAGCCGGCCGACGGATCGCGCTCCGACGGCTTCAGGATGAACGCGTTGCCACAGGCCAGCGCCATCGGAAACATCCACATCGGCACCATCGCCGGGAAGTTGAACGGCGTGATGCCGGCGCACACGCCCAAGGGCTGACGCAAGGACCAGCTGTCGATGCCGCGGCCGACCTGCTCGGTGACCTCGCCCTTCAGCAGATGCGGGATGCCGCAGGCGAACTCGACGACTTCGAGGCCGCGGGTGATCTCGCCCTGCGCGTCGGAGAACACCTTGCCGTGCTCCTCCGAGATGATTCGGGCCAGCGCGTCGTGCTCGCGGTGCAACAGTTCGAGGAACTTGAACATGATGCGGGCGCGGGTCAGCGGCGGCGTCGCGG
>JBLMXS010000058.1:0-3896 GCA_050257895.1 Thiohalocapsa sp. | reverse complement strand
CGGCACGACACGGCTGACGAGCCCCAGCCGCTCGGCCTCGGCGACGTCCATCATGCGGCTGGTCAGGCAGAGGTCCATCGCCTTCGCCTTGCCGACGAAGCGCGGCAGGCGCTGCGTCCCGCCGGCGCCGGGCATCGTCCCGAGATTGATCTCGGGCTGGCCGAAACGGGCCCCCTCGGCGGCGATGACGATGTCGCACATCATCGCGATCTCGCAGCCGCCGCCGAGCGCAAACCCGGCCACCGCCGCGATCACCGGCTTGCGGCACTGCGCCACCCGCTCCCAGCCGCGCGTGATGAAATCCTCGGCATAGGCCTCGATGTAGGTCTTCTCGGCCATCTCCTTGATGTCGGCGCCGGCGGCGAAGGCCTTGTCGCTGCCGGTGAGAATGATGGCGGCGATCGCGGCATCGGCTTCGAGATCGTCGAGGGCGTGCGCCAATTCGGCGATCAGGGCGGCGTTGAGGGCGTTGAGCGCTTGCGGCCGGTTCAGCGTGACGATGCCGACCGGACCCTGAATTTCGACCAGGATATTGCTGTAGGCGCCGCTCTCCATCGCACTCCCCTCGCCAAGACCTGTGCCTGCCGCCCGCGCAGCAGACAGGAGCCAGCTTACGCAGGGGCTAGATTACGGCGATGGCGGAGATTGGGGTAGAAAGCAAATGCCGAGCGGACACGCGACCGCTCGGCTAGCGGGAGTTCGGCATCTCTTGGCTTAGGCGTTGGCGTCGGTGTGCAGGGCGGGCATGCGCAGGAGGGCTGGCTCGACACTCTGGCGCGAGGTCGCTGGCCCCACCGTCGGCAGCGTCCGCAATAGCGGCAGCGCTGGACGCCGCCCCTGGCAGCCGCCATGCCGGCAGCCGGGGTTGTCGCAGTCGTAATCGGTGTCGGGACAGATCATGACGCACTCCTGCGGTTTGTCTCAGCACCGGCCCCGGCGGCTCACCTTCCGCCGCTGCCGGACACAGGTAGAACATTGACGTGCAGAGAAAAGATCCCCAAATCATACGACGACGACAGTCTTGTGTCTGATTCAACTTGGATCAGTTCAATCAAGCAACGGACAATTACAGCCGGTTACCAGCCAGTTGTGCGATATATGATTAAACATCGGGCTGTTTACGCAAGCGACAACGACGAGCGCGGCGCTTTATCGCAAACCAGCCGCCGATTGCGGCAATAGGCCCTATCGCTGGCGCTTGGCACAGAAGAAGGTCGAGCGGCCGGCCTGGGTGATGCGCCGCACGCCCTCGGCGCAGCTGCAGCCGGGGCAGGGCTCGCCCTCCTTGCCGTAGACCGCCCAGCGGTGCTGGAAATAGCCGAGCTCGCCGTTGGCCTGCACGTAATCGCGCAGCGACGAGCCGCCGGCGGCGATCGCGTCGTCCAGCACCTCGCGCACCGCCGCCGCAAGCCGCGTCGCGCGCGCTCCGATCACCGTCGCCGCCAGCCGCCGCGGGGAAATCTGCGCCCGGTAAAGCGCCTCGCAGACATAAATGTTGCCGAGCCCGGCGACGATCTTCTGGTCGAGCAGGGCTGACTTGATCGGCGTCATGCGATGGGCCAGGGCGCGCGCGAGATAGGCGGCGTCGAACCCCGGCCCCAATGGCTCCGGGCCCATGCCGGCGAGCAGCGGGTGCGCCGCCTCGGCGCCGCGCTCGAGGTAGTCGAGGAGCCCGAAGCGGCGCGGGTCGTTGAACCGCACGACGGTGCCGTCGTCGAGCGTCAGCACGACGTGATCATGCAGCATCTCCGGCATATCGGCGCCGCCGGCGGTGATACGGCCCGACATGCCGAGATGCAGCAGCAGGAGCCCGGTCTTGTCGAGCTCGATCAGGAGGTACTTGCCGCGCCGCCGCAACTCGCCGATATGCGCGCCCTCCAGCCGCTCGGCCAGCATCGGCGGGAAGGGCCGGCGCAGATCCGGCCGGCGCAACTCGGCGCGCACGATACGCCTGTCGGTGAGGCGCAATGCCAGACCGCGGCGGACGGTTTCGACTTCGGGAAGCTCCGGCATAGAAAGATGGCTGGGAAGGCGCGGCGGGGGCTATTGTCGTGCCCGATGACGCGGCTCGAGACAAGCGATAACACAAACCCCGACGAGACCGATTTCGGCTTCCGGCGGGTCCCCGAGGCGGCCAAGGCGCCGCTCGTGCGCGGCATCTTCGCCAGCGTCGCCGAGCGCTACGACCTGATGAACGATTTGATGAGCCTCGGCATCCACCGCTGGTGGAAGGCCGAGATGGTGCGCGCGCTGCACCCGCGCCCGGGCCAGAGGCTGCTCGACGTTGCCGGCGGCACCGGCGACATCGCCCGCCGCACCCTACCCGCTCTCGTGCCGGAAGCGGGCGGCGTCGCCGTCGTGTGCGATGCGAATGTGCAGATGCTGGAGATGGGACGGGCGCGGGCGCTCGACGACGGCATCCTCGCCGGCCTCGACTTCCTCTGCGGCGACGCCGAGGGCCTGCCGTTCCCCGACCGCGCGTTCGATCTCTATACGATCGCCTTCGGCCTGCGCAACGTCACCAGGATCGCGCGGGCGCTCGCCGAGGCGAGGCGGGTCCTCAAGCCGGGCGGCCGCTTTCTGTGCCTCGAGTTCACGCCGGCGGTGCTGCCGGCCTTGCAGCCTCTCTACGACCTCTACAGCTTTCAGGTCCTGCCGTTGCTCGGGCAGATCGTCACCGGCGATCGCGACGCCTACGCCTATCTCGTCGAGAGCATCCGGCGCTTTCCGCCGCAGGCCGAGCTGACCGCGATGATCGAAGACGCAGGGCTCGACCGCACCAGGTTCCGCAACCTGACCGGCGGCATCGTCGCACTCCATTCGGCCTGGCGTCTCTGACCGCGGCAGCGTGCGTCGCCGCCCCGTGTTCTGACCGTGTTCTGGCTTTTCCGCAGCCTGCGCAACCTGTTCCGCCTCGCCGGCATCGTCGTGACACTGGCGAGGCATGACGCGCTGTCGCCGATCGCGGCGCTCGGCAGCCGCGCCGCCGGCACCGGCCCGCTGCTGCTGGCGATCCGGCTGGTGCGGAGCCGGCGACGGACCGGCGGCCGTCCCGGCGAGCGGCTGGCCGCGGCCTTCAGCGACATGGGGCCGAGCTTCATCAAGCTCGGGCAGCTGCTGGCGACCCGCGCCGACCTGTTGGGCGACGACATCACCGAGGATTTGGCATCGCTGCAGGACCGCCTGGCGCCATTCGCCGGCCAAGAGGCGCGCCGACTGATCGAGGCCGAGTTCGAGCAGCCGCTCGCCGCGTTGTTCGCCGCCTTTGACGACACGCCGGTCGCCGCCGCCTCGATCGCGCAGGTGCATTTCGCGGTCGCCAGCGACGGGCGCGAGGTCGCAGTTAAGATATTGCGGCCGGGCATTTCGAGCGCCATGGCACGCGACCTCGACCTGTTCATGTGGCTCGCCCGGTTGATCGAGCGGACGCGGCCGTCCTTGCGCCGGCTGAAGCCGGTCGAGGTCGTCGAGACCCTGGCGCAGTCGGTGCAGTTCGAGATGGATCTGCGCTTCGAGGCCGCCGCCGCGTCCGAGCTGGCGGCGAACTTCGCCGGCGACCCCGGCTTTCGCGTGCCTCAGATCGATTGGCCGCGCACCGGCCGCACCGTCTTGACCAGCGAGCGGATCGCCGGCATCCGCGTCGACGACCGCGAGGCGCTGGTCGCCGCCGGCCATTCGATCCCGGAGCTACAGAAGAAGGCGGCCGACGCCTTTTTCAAGCAGGTGTTCCGCGACGGCTTCTTCCATGCCGATCCGCATCCCGGGAACGTGTTCGTGGCGCCGGACGGAGCGCTGGCGGTTGTCGATTTCGGGATCATGGGGCGGCTCGACCGGCAGACCCGCTATTACCTGGCCGACATGCTGATCGGCTTCCTGACCGGCGATTACCGGCAGGT
>JBLMXS010000057.1:0-13299 GCA_050257895.1 Thiohalocapsa sp. | reverse complement strand
GAGGGGCAAAGCAGTTCCTTCACAACGACCGCCGGATGATGCGACGAAACCGCCGCCCGCGGAAAGCGCTTGCGGGCGCCGGTCATTGTCCATAAAGCCTGCCGCGAACCGCGACCAAGGGAGACCCCGCCGATGCCCGATTTTCCGTCCCTTCAGGCGCTCGAGACGCTGCGGCAATGGGACACGCCGACGATCTGCAACGGGCTTGAGATCACCAACCCGGAGCGCCGGGCGCGGGGCTTTACGCGCCGCGCGGTGGTGGCCTGCTTTCCGGAGATGAAGCCGGTTGTCGGCTTCGCCCGCACCGCGCTGATCCGCTCGCGCGAACCGCATCCGCGCGACCGCGAAAGCGCCAACAAGATCCGCCTCGGCTATTACGAGCACGTCGCGGCGCAGCCCTTGCCGAGCCTCTCGGTGATCCAGGACATCGATGCGCCGGATACCGGGTTCGGCGCGTTCTGGGGCGAGGTGCAGACGCATGTCCATGCCGGGCTCGGCTGCATCGGCGTCATCACCGACGGCTCGGTGCGCGACCTCGACGCGATGGCGCCCGATTTCATGGTGCTCGCCGGCTCGATCATGCCGAGCCATGCGCATGTCCACCTCGTCGAGTTCGGCGGCACGGTCAGCGTCTTCGGCATGGTCGTTTCGGCCAACGACATCATCCATGCCGACCGCCACGGCGCCGTCGTGGTTCCGCCCGACGCGGTCGCCAAATTGCCGGAAGCGATCGACCTCTTGGCGCGGCGCGAGAAGGTGCTGATCGAAGCCTCGAAGCAGCCCGGCTTCTCGATAGAACGGCTGCGCCAAGCCTACCGCGAGCAGGACGAGATCCACTGACGGGGCGGCGGCCGCGGCGCCCGCCGGGAGCTCTCCTGCGCCGACAGAAAAGTCCCGGCCGAAGCGCCTCGGCCGGGACTGCTGCAACGGAGCGCGTCTCAATCGATCGGCGTTAATGCTTCATGTGCCGATGGTGGCGCACCGGACGATTGGTCGGCGGCATCGAGCTGCCGGTGCTCTCGGTAGCAGGATATTGAAACTCCTGCGCCGCCTTCAGCTGGTCCTTGGTCATGTCGAGCGTCAGGCGGTCGTTCGCGATCTTGACGTCGCCGAGATCGATCGCAACGAGCTTGCCGCCCATCCCGAGGAACGCCCCGACATCGACGACAACCTTGTCGATCCGCCCGCTCGGATCGAACAGCATTTCTTTGACGCTGCCGATCTTCTGGTTTTGCACATCGTAGACCGACGACCCGATGAACTTGCTGGCGCGGATCTCGCCCGGCTTCATCTGGGTGGCGGCAGGCGCGGCTTGCGGGTTGGCGTACACTGCCGGCGACAGGGCGAGCGTGATTGCCGCCGCGGCGGCAGCGATAGTGTTGCGATGCATGGTGACCACTCCAATTAACATACGCTAGCGTTGATAACGGGAGCGGGACGGCGCCGTTCTCAATTGCTTTCCGGTAATCGCTAAAGCTTTATCCGCTTAACTTCGACCATCATATTCATCCGGCGTCGGGTTCGGGTGGATACGGCGCTACAGCTCGATCTGGCCGCCGAGTTCGACGACGCGGTTGGGCGGGATGCGGAAGAATTCTGTGGCGTCGAGCGCCAGGTCGGTCAACAGGATGAACAGCCGGTCGCGCCAGCGCCAGAACGCGGCGCGGCGCGGCCGCGGCCGCACCTTCTCGCGGCCGATGAAGAACGAGGTCTCCATCAGGTTGATGTGGAAATGCTGTACCCGGCACTGCGCCAGGGCGCGCATGACGTTGGGCTCGTCCATGAAGCCGTAGCGCACCCGCATCGTCCAGAACCCCTTGCCGACCTCGCGGATATCGAGGCGTCGCTCGTCCGAGACGTGCGGCACGTCCTCTGTGGCGACCTGCATCATCACGACGCGCTGGTGCAAGGCCTTGTAGTGCTTCAGCGCATGTAAGAGCGCCACCGGCGTCAGCGTCAGCTCGCGCGTCAGGAAGATCGCGGTGCCCGGCACCCGCACCGGCCGCTCGGGATTGAGCGCCGCGACGAACTCTTCGAGCGGCAGCGCGTCGCGGGCGCGCAATTCGGCGAGCAGCCGCCGGCCGCGCCACCACGTCCCCATGATCGCGAAAACCAAGCCGGCGACGAGGATCGGGAACCAGCCGCCCTCGACCACCTTGAACAAATTGGCGCTGAGAAACGTCAGGTCGACGAGGCCGAAAAAGCCGAATACCGGCACCGCCACGGCGAGGCTCCAGCCCTGGCCGCGCATGTAGAGGAACGCGAGTGCCGTGGTGATCAGCATCATGCCGCTGACTGCGATGCCGTACGCGGCGCCGAGATTGTCCGAGGTCTGGAAGCCGAGCACGACCAGGATGATGACGATCAAGAGGGCGCTGTTGATGCGCGGCACGTAGACCTGGCCGATCTCGCGTTCGGAGGTGTGGCGCACCTCGAAGCGCGGCAGGTAGCCGAGCTGGATCGCCTGCCGGGTGATCGAGAAGGCGCCGGAAATGACTGCCTGCGAGGCAATGATCGTCGCCACCGAAGCGAGCGCCACCAGCGGGTAGAGGGCCCAGCCGGGGGCCAGCCGGTAAAACGGGTTCTCCAGCGCCGCCGGGTACGCCAACAGCAGCGCGCCCTGCCCGAAATAATTGAGCAGCAGCGCCGGGAACACCAGCATCAGCCACGCCCGCCGCAGCGCGTCCCGGCCGAAATGGCCCATATCCGCATAAAGCGCCTCGGTGCCGGTCACCGCCAGAAACACCGCCCCCAGCATGAAGAACCCGGCCACTGGCGCGTGCAACACGACCTCGATGCCGTAGAGCGGGTTGAGCGCGAGCAGGATGTGCGGCTGGCGCAGGATGCCCCACACCCCGAGCAGCGCCAGCACCGCGAACCACACCAGCATGACCGGGCCGAACAGCCGGCCGACGGTGGCGGTGCCGGCTCGTTGCACCAGGAACAGCCCGATCAGCAATACCAGCGCTATCGGGATGACATAGGGCTCGAACACCGGCGTCGCGACCTTGAGACCCTCGACGGCACTGAGCACCGAGATTGCCGGGGTGATGACGCCGTCGCCGTAAAACAGCGCGGCTCCGATCAGACCGGCCGCCATAATGTACAGATAGCGCCGCCCGCCCCGCCGCGATGTCCGCAGCACCAGCGCGGTCAGCGCCAACAGGCCGCCTTCGCCACGGTTGTCGGCGCGCATTATCACGAAGACATACTTGACCGTGACGACGAGGACCAAAGACCAGGCGATCAATGACAGCGCGCCGAGGATCGCGGCTTGGCTCATGTCGCCGAAATCGACCAGCGACTGGCGCACGGCGTAGAGCGGCGAGGTGCCGATATCGCCGTACACGACGCCGAGCGCCGCGAGCATGGTGCTGTGCCGCCACCCCGGCGCGGCCGCCGCACCGTGTGGCAATGCTGAAGTTTGTGGCAATTTGCCCTCCAGGGCTGACGGCCCCCAAGGCCGCCGCAGGCCCCGCTAGATCTCGATCTGCCCGCCCAGCTCGACCACCCGGTTGGGTGGGATGCGGAAAAATTCGGTCGCGTCGAGAGCGATCTTGGTCAGCAGGATGAACAGGCGGTCGCGCCAGCGCCAGAACACCATCCGCCGCGGCCGCGACCGCACCTTCTCGCGCCCGATGAAGAACGAGGTGTCCATCAGATTGATGTGGAAATGCTGCACCCGGCACTGCGCCAGGGCGCGCATGATGTTGGGCTCGTCCATGAAGCCGTAGCGCACCCGCATCGTGTAGAAGCCGCGGCTGACCTCGCTGATTGCGAGGCGGCGCTCATCCGGCACGTGCGGCACGTCCTCGGTGTCGACCTGCATGACGACGACGCGCTCCTGCAACGCCTTGGTATGCTTCATCGCATGCAGCATGGCGACCGGCACCTGCGCCAGGTCACGGGTCATGAAGATCGCGGTGCCCGGCACGCGCACCGGGCGCTCCGGGTTGAGCGAGGCGACGAACTGGTCGAGCGGCACCGCGTCGCGGGCGCGCAATTCGGCGATCAGGCGCCGGCCGCGCCACCACGTTCCCATGATCGAGAAGATCAGCGCCGCGACCATGATCGGGAACCAGCCGCCCTCCGCCACCTTCAGCAGATTGGCCGAAAAGAACGACGCGTCGACGATCGCGAAAACCCCGAATAGCGGCAGTAGCAGCATTAGCGGCCAGCGCGCGCCGAACGCGAGGTAGCTGAACCCGAGGGCGGTATCGACCGCCATGGTGCCGGTGACGGCGATGCCGTAAGCCGAGCCGAGCGCGTCCGACGAGCGGAATGCAAGAACCGTGGCAATGACGGCAACGCACAGGATGCCGTTGACCTCGGGCACGTAGACCTGGCCCATCTCGTGCTCGGAGGTGTGCTGGATCTGCATCCGCGGCAGGTAGCCGAGCTGCACCGCCTGGCGCGACAGCGAGAAGGCGCCCGAGATGACGGCCTGCGAGGCGATGACCGTCGCCGCAGACGCCAGCACCACCAGCGGGTAGACGGCCCAGCCGGGCGCCAGCAGGTAGAACGGGTTGACGCGCGCGGCCGGCGTCACCATCAGCAGCGCGCCCTGACCGAAATAGTTGAGCAGTAGGCTGGGAAAGACGAAATACAGCCACGCCCGGCGGATCGGGGCGCGGCCGAAATGCCCCATGTCGGCATAAAGCGCCTCGGCCCCGGTCACCGCCAGCACCACCGAACCGAGCAGCACAAACCCTTCCGCCGGATCGGCAAGCATCAGGTCGATCCCGTCCAGCGGATTGATGGCATAGAGGATGCGCGGGTTGCGGGCAATTTCGGCGAGGCCGAGGAGGCCCAGCGTCCCGAACCACACGATGATGATCGGCCCGAAGAACGCGCCGACCCGCCCGGTGCCGCGGCGCTGCATCAGGAACAGGATGAGCAGGAGGCCGATCGTCAACGGCAGCACGAACGGCGCCAGGTCGGGCGCCTTCACCTCGAGCCCCTCGACGGCGCTGATCACCGAGATCGCCGGCGTCAGCACGCTGTCGCCGAGAAACAGCGACCCGCCGACCAACCCGGCGATCATGATCAACCGGTGATAGCGGCTCGACAGGCTGCGCAGGGCCAGCGTCGTCAGCGCGAAGATGCCGCCCTCGCCGCGATTGTCGGCGCGCATCAGCACCAGCACGTACTTGACCGTAACGACGATGGTCAGCGACCAGACGATCAGCGACAAGACGCCGTAAATCCGCCCCGGGGTGACCGATGCGGCGTCGGGGAAGCACTGCTTGATCGCGTAGAGCGGCGAGGTACCAATGTCGCCGTAAACCACCCCGAGCGCCGCAATCATCAGATTGCGGGCGGGACCGACGGTCGCGGCCGGCATCATTGGCGAGACGGTGGTCTCTGGCATGGGAGGGACCGATCCTGCGGTCAACAGCTCGTTGTCGTATGTCCGATCCGTGCGTCGACGCGATCGTCTACTCGAACTAACACGTCGGGGGGTGGTCCAGCCCCGCCTTGCCCCCAAAACCGGGCACCGGCAGTCCGGCCGGCCCCCGATTGGCGGCGGAGATTGCGCGCAATGCGCGCGTTCGTCCAACAAATCTTGTTGCCGGCTGCGGCGCCGCGCCGGCGCGCTGGACGTGCGGCGCTGCTCGTCGCCAGCCGGGGTCGCTGCTATTCTCGGCCCTCCGGAGGCCCATTCGGAGACGGCCGTGGCGCTGAGAACGCGGTTGGCGGTGGCAGGGGTAATGCTGATCTTGGCCGGCGTAGCCGCCGCAGCCGACGATACGCCGCAGTTCGCCGACTACCCGCCCGCCGCCCGCTTCGCCGGACGCAACGCAGCCCCGGTGCTGACGACGCCGGAGGCGCAGCGGTTCCGCACGCGCATCCGCGAGGCGGCGCCCGAGAAACCGAATTTCGATGGGCATTACATCGTCGCCGCCTGGGGCTGCGGCACCGATTGCGAGATGGGGGCGATCATCGATGCGGCGAGTGGCCGCGTTGCCCTGTTGCCGGTCGTTGCGGGGACGCCGGCCGACGCCGGCGCCGAGTTCGGCCATTTCGAATACCGGCTCGGCAGCCGCCTCTTGGCGATGCACGGCATGATTGGCGAAGCGCCGCCGATGGGCTCGCATTATTTCGAGTTCGACGGCAAGCGGCTGCGCCCCCTCAAGACCATCGTGAAGCCGGCCAGGCGGTGGGATGGGGCAACCGACGGGACGCGGCCGTGATGCCCCTGATGGCGGCCTTGTCCGAAGCGCATCTCGAGTGCGACGTGCTGGTCATTGGCGCCGGCGGCGCCGGCATGTATGCCGCGATCGCCGCATCGCGCGCCGGCGCCGGACACGTGGTGCTGGCCGACAAGAGCCTCGTCGGCCGCGGCGGCGCCACCGTGATGGCGCAGATGACGGTGGCGGCGGCGCTCGGGGAGGAATGCCCGGACGACTGGCGGGCGCATCTCGAGGACACACTCGCCGCCGGCCGCGGACTGTGCGAGGAGAACCTTGCCGCGCTGTTGTGCGAGGACGCGCCGGCGCGCATCCGCGAGATGGCGGACTGGCACGTCGGCTGGGCGCGGCGAGCGGCCGGCCATATCGCGCAGGTCGGCGCGCCGGGGCATTCGCGGCCGCGCTGCTGCTACGTCGACTTTCTCAATACCGGCCCGGCGGTGGCGGCGACCTTGCGGCGGCAGGTCGGCCAGGTCGCTGCGATCCGGCGCATCGGCAATCTCGCCGTGACCGACATCGTCACCGATGACGGCGGCGCCGCGGCAGGCGCCGTCGCCCTCGACCTGGCGAACGGCGCGCCGGTGACCATAGCGGCAGGCGCCATCGTCATCGCGACCGGCGGGCTCACCCGGATTTTCCGCCGCAACAGCGCCTCGGCGAATATGGGGGGCGACGGTTACGCGCTGGCGCTGGCCGCCGGCGCCGAGTTGGTCGACATGGAATTCGTGCAGTTCTTCCCGATCGGCCATCTCGCGCCGCGCCTCGTCGGCATGGATCCGATCATGTGGGACCCGTTCCGCTACAGGCTCGGCGGCCGGCTGCTCGACGGCAACGGCCGCGAGTTCCTCGCCGATTACGGCAGCGACGAGACCGCCGGCTACACGACGCCGCGCGACCTCGCGACATACGCGATCCAGCAGGAGGTGAAGGCCGGTCGCGGCTCGCCGCATGGCGGCGTCTACCTGTCGTTTGCGCACCTGCCGGCGAGCGCCCTGAAGGAAGCCTTCGGACCGGTGATCGAGCGGCTGGCGCGGAACGGCATCGATCTCGCGCACATGCCGGTCGAGGTGTCGCCGATCGCCCACTACCACATGGGCGGGATCGCGGTCGACGCGCGGATGCGGACGCGGGTGCCGGGGCTTTACGCCGCCGGCGAGGCGGCGGGCGGCGCCAACGGCGCCAATCGCCTCTCGGGGAATGCCATCCCGGAGGCGCTGGTGTTCGGCTCGCGCGCCGGCGACGAGGCGGCCCATTCCGCGATGCGGCAGCGGCAGCGCGACTGGGGACGCCAAGCCGCGGCCGCGGCGCAAGCCGCCGTGGCGGGCATTCGTGAGCTCGCCGCCGGCCGGCGCGGCGATGCCGGCCCGACCGTGCTGCTCGCCGGGCTGCGCGAGGTGATGTGGCGCGACGTCGGCCCGTTCCGCGACGCTGCCGGCCTCGCCGCCGCAGTGGCGCGCCTCGCCGAGATGCGCGCCCGGCTGCCGGAGCTGGCGATCGCGCCGGGCGGCGGGTGGAACCCGACCGTCGCCGACTGGTTCGAGTTGCGCGGCAGCCTCCTTGCGGCCGAGGCGGTGGCGCGGGCGGCGCTGGCGCGAGAGGAAAGCCGCGGCGCCCATCAGCGCGACGATTTCCCTGCGGCCGACCCCGCCTGGCAGCGGCGCCAGCACGTCCGGCTCGATGCGCGCGGGGCGCTGATCGTGGAGGGCGGGCGGTGAGTCAGGGGACGGCGCGGCTTCGCATCCGCCGCGGCGGCTCCGACGAAGAGCCGCACTACCAGGAATTCGCGGTGCCGTTCGAGCACGGCGCCAGCGTGCTCGATGCGCTGATCTGGATCCGCAACGAAGTGGATCCGTCACTGGCGATTCGCTACAGCTGCATCAGCGCCAACGTGTGCAAGGAATGCACGATCGCGATCGACGGCGTCGTCGATTACGCCTGCACGGTCCGGCTGCGGCCCGATGTGGTGACGACACTCGACCCGCTGCCGGGCAAGCCGGTACTGCGGGACCTGGTCAGCGAGACCCGGCCGCCGCGTGAACGGTTGAAATAGTCGGCCGCAATAGTGCCGAATTGGTGCGACATCTATTCGCACCGGCGACAAGTGTGGTACTTATGCCGTACGAACAGGGAGGGAATGGGCCATGGCTCGCACGGCTCTCACCGAATTGCAGGAACAAATCGAAGCGGTACGCCGCGAGGCCTTTGCTGCCGGATATGCGGCCGCCATGCAATCGATACGCGAATTCGTCGCAAAGCCGGCGCCCGGCGCCCAACCGCCGCCGACCCCGACGCGACGCCGCCGCATGGCCACAGCGACCGCAGCTCAACCCGCCGCCGGTCGCCGCGGCGGCCGCCGTCGCGCCGCGGTGCCCGCAAGCGTCGGCGGTCGCGGGCGCGGCCAGCGGCCGCAGCGCGGCACCAACGCCCGGCTGGTCGAAGAGGTACTGCAGTCGAACTCGCCGCGGGCGCTGCATCCCGCCGAAATCCGCTCGGCCTTGCAGCGCGACAAGGGCGTCTCGATGGCCTTCACCTCGATTCGCCACGCGCTGACGCAGCTGGAGGGACGCCACACCGCCGAGCAGGTGGCCGACAGCCGCACCTGGCGGTATTGCGGCAGCGGCAACGCCGCCGCATCGGCAGAAGCGACGGCCGGCTGAGCCGCCGGCTCAGGCCGCTGCGACCTGCCGCGGCCGATAGATCGCGGTGTGCGCGATGCGCGCTGCCGGCAACGCGTCGCCGGCGATGACAAGCGCGTCGATCTCGACGAAGCGGTGGCCTTTGTGATCGTAGTTGCCGGTGACGCGGGCCTGCACCGATAGCGTGCTGCCGACCGTCACTGCCGCGTAATTGCGGATGCGGCTGCCGGTGTGGATCCACGGCCCCAGCTTCACGTTGCGGCTGATAACGAAATTGCAGCTGCGCAGGATGTCGCGCGGATGCACCAGATTGTCGCTGCGGTATATTGCGGCGCTCTCGTGCGAGTCGGCGAGGTAGCGCGCCGCCATCTCCGCTGTCACCTCGTAGGGATCGAGGCCGAGCCAGGTATCGACGGCGAGCGAGGCCTCATCCGCTGGAGGCCGCTCGGCGCGCTGCGGCACCGTGGGGAAGTCCCCGATCGCTGGCGCCGCCGCCCGCTCCGGCAGCCAGGCGCGACCGGTGGCGCAGATTTCGCCGCGGCTTTCGACTGTAATCTCCAGCACCTCGTTGTCGTCGCGCGCGGTGACGGTCGCGTCGTCGCCGTCGTAGACCGGCTTCAGGAAGCGGCATTCGGCGCTGCCGTGGTCGAGCCAGTCGCGGCCCCAGCGCAGCACGGGGAGGTGCGACATGTAACCGTACACGTCGACCCCCGGCACCAGCCCGCCGCCAAACCCGAAACGGCGGGCGGTGGCGTCGTCATGGATCTTGTTCTCGGAATCGTGCGCCGTATTGAACGCGGCGACGCGGTACGGGCCGAGATAGGCGGCGTGCATGTTCGCTCCTCAGCAGACGCGGTGGTGGACCCAGAGATTGGGCTCGACATAGACGGCGTGGTCCTGCTCCTGCGACACATGCACCGGCGTCAGGGCGCCGGGCAAGACGAGGGCGCCGCTCGCCGCGAAATCGAGCCCGGTCCAGGCGGACCATTCGGCCAGGGTGCCGGCGATGACCATGCTGCACGGCGCCGGCTTGACGACCCGCCCGCCGGCCCGGACATGGGTGCGCAGCCAGGTGTCATGCGGCAGTCCGTCGGGCCGGGTGCGCGCGACATACTCGGCAAACGGCGTCAGCGGCTCCTTGTGCTTGTCGCTCGGGCGCAGCGGCGCGTAGAGGTCGGCAAAGCCGCGCGCCCAGGTGTTGGCGATCATCGCCGACAGCACCAGCGGCGCGACGCCGCGGCCGCGATAAGGCGGCAGCACAATGATCTCGAGGGCGCTGACAACGGTCGCGCGGCGACCGGCCCGCCAGTCGGCATCCGCCCAGCGCAGCACAGCGTCCCAGCCGCCGTCCGGCAGCTCGTTGCGCCCTTTTGTGCCGTCGCGGAACGCGACGGGCACGCTGAAGGCGCGCGCGATGACCCGCCCCGGCTCGGCAGTGTCGACCGCCGCAAGCGCGAAATCGAGGTAGCGGTCGATCGCCCGGTCGGCGTAGTAGAGCTCGGCCGCCGGATCATGCCGCAGGAACTCCGGCACCGCGGCGGCGAATTCGGCGGAAAACACCTGCGCCCGCAGCTCCGGCCGCTCGCCAAGCGTCGCAACGGCAAGCCGTTCAGCCTCAATCGCGCTCACGCACGCTCCGTCGGTCTCATTCTCGCTAAGCCTGTTTAGGGCACCCGGCTCGCATCCCGAAAGATCTTGTTTCGACTGCATCGCCACGTGTGCCTGGCGAATAGGCATTGCCTGAAATATAGGCACTCCGCGACGGTGAATAGCGCGCTTTGCCGGCATGACAGAGTGGAACGAGACGATCCAAGAAACTCGGAACGCGCCCCGATCGAGTGCCATCACCCTGAGCGGGATTGCGTCGTCGCTGCGCTCCTCGCAATGATGACCGTTTCCCTTTTTGGGGTCATTGCGAGCGAAGCGAAGCAATCCCGTTGCCGGCGGGGACGGCGGTGCAACCCCATCGAACGGCCCTCCGCAATTTTTCGAGCGTCCCGTCTTCGTTGGCACGGTTTTTGGTTTGCAGTCAGTGCGCGCGATCGCGCTCGTCCGCCTGTTGCGGGCACAGTCGCCTACGGCTCGGGCTTTCGGAGGGATTACCGCGATGAGATCCGCCTTTGGTTATGGCCGGCTGGCGCTGCTTGCCGGGCTGGCGCTCCCCTTCCTGACGATTGCGGCGCTGGCGCAGACAACAGCGGCGGGGGCACCGGCGGCGGCGGCGCCGAAGATCGACAGCGGCGACACCGCCTGGATGCTGACGTCGACCGCCCTCGTCCTGATGATGACGATCCCGGGCCTGGCGCTGTTCTACGGGGGCATGGTGCGCAAGATGAACGTGCTGGCGACGGTGATGCAGAGCTTCGCCGTCACCTGCCTCGTCACCGTGTTGTGGATGGTCGTCAGCTACAGCCTCGCCTTCACCGACGGCAACGCCTTCATCGGCGGCTTCAGCCGGGTGCTGCTCAAGGGCATGGGGCCGGAGGCGATCAGCGATCTCGCCAAGACCATCCCTGAATCGGTCTACATGTGCTTTCAGATGACGTTCGCGATCATCACCCCGGCGCTGATCTGCGGCGCCTTCGCCGACCGCATGAAATTCTCGGCGCTCCTGTGGTTCATCGGCCTGTGGTCGGTCCTCGTCTACGCGCCGATTGCGCACTGGGTGTGGGGGCCGGGCGGCTTCCTCAACAACGCCGGCATCCTCGACTTCGCCGGCGGCACCGTCGTCCACATCAATGCCGGCGTCGCCGGCCTGATGGCGGCGCTGGTGATGGGCAAACGGCGCGGCTACGGCATGGAGCCGATGGCGCCGCACAACCTCGTGCTGAGCGTCATCGGCGCCTCGCTGTTGTGGGTCGGCTGGTTTGGCTTCAACGCCGGCTCGGCGGTTGCCGCCAACGGCGCCGCCGGCATGGCGATGGCGGTGACGCAGATTGCCACCGCAACGGCGGCGTTGACCTGGATGTTCGTCGAGTGGGCCTTGCGCGGCAAGCCGAGCGTGCTCGGCATCATCTCGGGGGCGGTCGCCGGCCTCGTCGCGATCACGCCCGCCTCCGGCTTTGTCGACCCGCGCGGCGCACTGATCATCGGCATTGCCGCCGGCGCCGCCTGCTATTGGGGCGCCACCGGCCTCAAGCACATGTTCGGCTATGACGACAGCCTCGATGCTTTCGGCGTGCATGCGGTGGGCGGCGCGGTCGGCGCGCTGCTGACCGGCGTCCTGGCGGTCGCCGTCGTCGGCGGCGACGGCAAGAGCGGGCTGATCGACGGCAATCCGCACCAGGTGCTGACGCAGCTCTACGGCATCCTCGTCACCGCCGGCTACGACGCGATCGTCTCGCTGGTCCTGCTGAAAGTCATCGACGCGACGCTCGGGCTGCGGGTCGACACCGACACCGAGCGCGAGGGCCTCGACCTCGCGATCCACGGCGAGGTCGTGCAGTAGGGCGCGCGATCGGCCGCCGCCGGCGGGGTCGGCGGCCGATTGCTGCGGGTCGCGCCAGTCTGCGCAAATCTTCGGCAGGCTGTGGCGCCGCGGGCCGCTCTCTCGCGCGCTAATTGAATGCGCGCTCGGCTTATAACGCGAAGTGGCTGTAACAAAAGCTACACTTCGACTGCCTTGCTGCAGCCGCCGACAACCGGCATCGGCCCAGCACGGGGAAACGGGGGAACGGGATGACTACGAATTCGTCGACTTCGACTTGGCCGCGCTTCGCCGCCGCCGGCTTTTTCGCGGCGGCCTGCCAGATGGCGGCGCCAGCAGCTTCCCTGGCGCAGCAGGCAGCACCGGTGCAAGGCGGCCCGCCGGGAGCCGCGGCGGCGGAGACGCCGGCGGCGCCCGCCGGCCCGACGGCAATGACGACGCCGGCATTGACCGGGCCGCTGGTCGCCAATCCCAATCCGTTCCATCTCGACATCGCGCCGTTTTTCGGTCCGATGTACGTGACCGGCGCGGCCAGCGTCTTCGGACAGGTGCAGACGGCGCCGGTCAAGGGCGCCGACCGAACCGACAATGCCGACATCAGCAACGCCCAGGTCGCCCTGCAGACGACGGAGGGGATATTCCAGTTCTTCGCCTCGCCCGCCGCCTACAACTTCCCGATCGTCGGCGTGCCGTTCGCCCATACCGGGCCGACGCTGAAGAACACGTTCGGCGGCGTGCCGGTCGCCTGGGGCAAGATCGTCCCGACCGACACCTTCAACATCCAGGGCGGCAAATTGCCGACGCTGATCGGCGCCGAGTACATGTTCACCTTTCAGAACATGAACATCCAGCGCGGCCTCCTATGGAACCAGGAGCCGGTGGTGAGCCGCGGCGTGCAGGCCAATCTGACGACCGGCCCCGTCGCGTGGTCATTGTCCGGCAATGACGGGTTCTATTCGGGGGACTACAACTGGATCTCGGGTGCGGCGACCTGGACGATCGACCCGGCCAATTCACTTGTCTTCACCGGCGCCGGCCCGGTGTC